>NZ_JBEOXS010000113.1:0-8485 GCF_040296705.1 Streptomyces sp. NPDC002055 | reverse complement strand
GGCCCGTAAATATACGTTCCGGAACCCCCACCCCGGAGCCCCCACCCCCGAAACCCAAAACCACCCGCACCCGGCAACGACACCCGGCAACGACACCCGGCAACGACACCCGACACCCGGCAACGGCACCCAGCACCGAGGCTCAGCGGCCGGACGCCTCGCCCAGCACCGCGTCGGTGAACGCCGGCCAGGCCTCAACGGCCCAGGGCCCGAAGGCACGGTCGGTGAGTGCCACGCAGGCCAGCCGCGCGTCGGGGTCGACCCAGAGGAACGTCCCGGACTGGCCGAAGTGGCCGAAGGTCCGGGGCGAGGAGGCCGAGCCCGTCCAGTGCGGCGACTTGGCGGCGCGGATCTCGAACCCGAGCCCCCAGTCGTTCGGCCGCTGGTGGCCGTAGCCGGGCAGCACGCCCGCCAGGCCGGGGTGGACCACCGCGGTCGCCTCGGCGACGGTCCGCGGGTCCAGCAGCTGCGGCGCCTGGAGCTCCGCCGCGAACCGGACCAGGTCGGACACGGTCGACACGCCGTCCTTGGCGGGGGATCCCGGCAGGTCGGTGGCGGTCATGCCCAGCGGCGCCAGCACCGCCTGGCGCAGGTACTCGGCGAAGGGGATGTCCGTGGCCTTGGCGATGTGGTCGCCGAGAGCCTCGAAGCCGGTGTTGGAGTAGAGCCGGCGGGTGCCGGGCCCGGCCATGACCCGCTGCTCGTCGAAGGCGAGGCCCGAGGTGTGCGCGAGCAGGTGCCGCACCGTGGAGCCCTCGGGGCCCGCGGGCTCGTCGAGCTCGACGGCGCCCTCCTCGTAGGCGACGAGCGCGGCGTAGGCGGCGAGCGGCTTGGTGACCGAGGCGAGCGGGAAGCGGTGGTCGACCGGGCCGTGCGACCCGGCGACGCTGCCGTCGGCGCGGACGACGGCGGCCGCCGCTGTGGGAACCGGCCAGTTCTCGATCATGCTCACGCTCTGCATGGCCCGAGCCTAACCCGGGGCACCGGACGCCCGGCACCGGGCCGGGGAGCGTACGGAACCGGCCGGATCCCGGCCCGTTGGCCGGAAAACGCCGGTTGTTCGCGCTTGCTTGGAGTGCGCTCCAACTCTTTAGCGTTGACGTCGTCGAGAGGGCGTTGGCGCAACGCTGAAGACCTGCGAGGGACGGGGGACGGTATGACCGTGACGGAGGGGGTGCCCGCACGGGTGCTCCAGTGCACCGGGGCCGATGACCCGTATCCCCGCCCGGCCGGAGCGGACCGCTACACGATCAGCGAGGTCGCGGCCGTCACCGGCCTGACCGCGCACACCCTGCGCTGGTACGAGCGGATCGGGCTGATGCCGCACGTCGACCGGTCGCACACCGGCCAGCGGCGCTACCGCAACCGGGATCTGGACTGGCTCGCGTTCGTCGGCCGGCTCCGGCTGACCGGGATGCCGGTCGCGGACATGGTCCGCTACGCGGAGCTGGTGCGGCTGGGCGACGGCACCGTCGAGGAGCGGCGGGACCTGCTGCTGGCACACCGCGAGGACGTGCGGCGGCGGATCGACGAACTGGCCGACACCCTCGCGGTCCTCGACTACAAGATCGACACCTACGCCGGCGTGGCCGGCGCGGGAGCACCGGCGGAACGGATGAGTGAGGCAAGGCCATGAGCACGGACAACAACGGCAGGACCGACCGGATCGCACCGGTGGAGCTGGGCACCGGCGGCCCGCGGACCGGCGTCCAGGGCCTCGGCTGCATGGGGATGAGCTTCGCCTACGGCCCGACGGACGCCACCGAGGCGCGGGCCACGCTGGAGCGGGCGCTGGAACTGGGCGTCACGCTCTACGACACCGCGGACATGTACGGCCTCGGGGAGAACGAGAAGTTCCTCGCCCCCTTCGTGCGGGCGCACCGCGACGAGATCGTGCTCGCCACGAAGTACGGGATCGTCCTGGACCCGGACGACCCTTCGTACCGGGGGATCCGGAACGACCGGTCGTACCTCCGGGAATGCGTCGAGGGCAGCCTGCGGCGCCTCGGCGTCGACACGATCGACCTCTACTACATGCACCGGCGCGACCCCGAGGTGCCGATCGAGGAGACGGCCGGAGCCATGGCCGAGCTGGTGCGGGAGGGGAAGGTGAGGCATCTGGGGCTGAGCGAGGTCACCGGGGACGAGCTGCGCGCCGCGCACGCCGAGCACCCGATCGCCGCCGTCCAGTCGGAGTGGTCGCTGTTCAGCCGCGACGTGGAGGACACGGTGGTACCGGCCGCGGCCGAACTGGGCGTCGCCTTCGTGCCGTACTCGCCGCTCGGCCGGGGCTTCCTCACCGGTTCCTTCGTGAACGCCGACACCGAACTCACGACGGACGACTTCCGGAAGACCATGCCCCGCTTCACCGGGGACAACGCGGCGGCCAACGCCGAACTGCTGGCGCCCGTCCGCAGGATCGCCGAGCGGCGGGGCGCCACCCTCGGCCAGATCGCGCTCGCCTGGGTGCAGCAGCGGGCGGGGGCGCACGGTCTGCCGGTCGTGCCCATCCCCGGCACCCGGAAGCGCACCCGGATCGAGGAGAACACCGCGGCGACCCGGCTCGAGCTGACCGCGGACGAGCTCGCGCTGCTGGAGCCCATCGCGGGCCGGGTGGCCGGGACGCGCTACCCGGACATGCGGTTCACCTCGGCGGGCCGCGAGTAGCGGGCCGCGCGTAACCGGCCCTGCGTAACCGGCCCTGCGTAACGGGCCCTGCGTAATGGGCCACGCGGGGGCCCGCCGCACGGCGCCCCGGGGCGGCTCGGCCGCCCCGGGCCCTACAACTCGGCGAGCAGCTCCGCCTTCTTCGAGCTGAACTCGTCGTCCGTCAGGAGTCCCGCCTCGTGCAGCGCGCCCAGGTGCCGGATGCGGTCCGCGATGTCCGCCGGGTCGGGCCGGGCCTTGTCGGCGAGGGCCGACGGCGTGCGGGGCGCCGGCACGAGGCGGCCCTGCTCCGGCTCGGCGGCCCGGACGGCCTCCAGGACCGAGGCGGCGAACGGCAGCGACTCGTGCACCAGTCCGTAGCCGAGGCCGAAGACCACGGCCGCCGGGTCCTGGTCGGCCGCACCGGGCCGCGGGTCGTGCGCCGCGCAGCCGGCGGCGTCCGGCGCCGCGCGGCGGACCAGCCGCAGATGCCCGTGCAGCACCTCGGGCGAGCGCCAGTCCACGCTTTGAAGCTCCTGCACCGTGAAACTCTGGTCCCCGGCCTTCCACTTGGCGGAGGAGGCGCCCGTCCAGAACCAGCGGAACGAGACCGCGCTCCCGTTGAAGTGCGCCTTGCCGTCGTAGGCCTTGAAGCTCATCGGGGGCGGCGGCGCCGTCACCAGGTACCGTTCGGCCGGTTCGGCCGCGTGCTCGCCGAGGGCGGAGCGCATCGCGTCGGCGTAGTACTCGGCGAGCGTCTCGCGCTCGGCGGGGAGCACCAGCCGGTACGGGTCGCAGCCCGGCTTGAGCTGTCCGTCGGCCACGTCCATCAGCGGGTCGGCGCCGGGCCGGGGCACGGCGCGCAGCGCCACCGTTCCCCGTCTGCCGTGCGTGAGCTCCACCGACGCCAGCGCCTCGTAGGGAATGCGTCGCTCGCCGAGCACCTGGAACAGCTTCGGCGTGCGGATCCCCCGTTCGAAGCGGATGAGCACGGAGTCCGTGTCGAACTCCCAGACGGTGTGAAAACCGGCCAGCACATCACCCATGCGGCTCATCGTATGCGGCGGTCGCCCGCCCGTCCCCCTTTGCTGCGCTACGCGCGTCAAACGTCTTCGGGTGCTGTGGTTCCGGAGGTGCACGAGGCCGTCGCGCCCTGCGCACAGGTGATCGATCCCAGTGCGCCGACGCCGATCTCGGCGAAGTTCTCCAGGCTGTCGGTGCCCGGCTCGAAGTACCCGGCGTGCCCGACGGCCCGGTCCGCGGAGATCACCCGGGCGCCGAAGCCCGCGGACACCGGGTCGGCGCCGTGGCCCAGCTCGCCGATCTCCAGGTTGGGCACGTCCCGGATCCAGTCGTCGGAGTCCCGGGTGGCCCAGACGCGGGCCCGGGTGCCGAGCCCGGAGTAGCTCTCCGCCCGCATGCCGGGGCTGCCCGCCACCGCGATGTCGGTGACCTTCGGCGACAGGTCGCGCGCGGCGACGCCGCAGACGACCGAACCGTAGCTGTGGCAGAACAGCGAGACCCGGTCGGCGCCGCCCGGCAGGGAGTCGACGAGGGCGCGCAGCCGTACGGCGCCGTCCTCGGCGAGTCGGCCGGTCGCGGCGTCCACGCCCAGTCCGGCCGGGGCCGTGTAGTCCGCCCAGGCGATCACCGCGGTGCGCGCCATGGGCTGCTCGGCGCGCTCGGCGTGGTAGAGCGAGCGCGCCATGCCGACCGGTGCCCGGTTCTTCTGCTGGGTGCGCTCGAACGTGGTGAGGTTCGTGTCCACCCCGGGCACCACGACCGAGACCTGGCGGGCCCGCGAGAGGTCACCGAAGACCTCGGCGGCCCGGCCCTGCCCGGTCGGGTCGAAGGCCAGGATCTGCCGGTCCTTGCCCATCATCGAGGTGAACCGGTTCATCAGCCGGCCGGCCTGCCGCCGGCCGTCCGGGGTGAGCCGGCGGTCCTTCATCCGCTCCTTCGCCGTGTCCCGGGCCTCGTCGAGCGCGATCCGGTTGGCCCGGTAGCGCAGCTCGACCGGGGCGCCGCCGAGATTGCCGACGACCAGGGGATAGCGCTGAGCGAGCTCGGCCCGCTGCTTCGGCGTCAGCGACCCGAAGAAACCGGCCACGGCTCCTCGCCCGGCCTCCGGGTCGGGGAGCTCGCGCCCGTCGATGGAGCCCTCCTCCCAGGCGGTGAGTGCCGCCTGCCGCGGCCCGGGGTCGGGCCGGTGGTGGCGGACGGCGGTCCAGCCGGTGGTCGCGAGCAGAACGAACACCACGGCCAGGGCGAGCACCGCACGCCATGCAGGGGAGTCGCCGAACCAGGTGGGGGTGGAGGAGCCGAGCTCAGGGAAAGAAGACACTGCGGGACACCCTAGGAGAAGCGGAGGGCGGCCCGTGCAGGGCGTGACCGAGATCACGTTTCATTGGGGTGCAATGAGTGTCACATCGGGCGCTATCGTCGGCACGATGTCCCGTGACGGCTACGGACCGTGAGGTCGCCAGTCTCCGGCGAGCGCCGGCCCGATCCGGTCCAGGTAGCTGACGGTGACGGCGCGGAGGGCCTCGATGCTCACGTCCTCGCCCGCCCCCCAGAGCTGCCCGGTCAGCCGCATCACTCCGCCGAACGCCGCCACGAGCACCCGCGGCCGCGGGTCGGCCTCGATGTCCAGCCCCTCGCGCCGGGCGACCTCCTGGGCCAGGCGCTCCTCCATCTCCGTCGAGCGCCGCAGATGGACGGCGAGCAGGGCGGGGGTCGACTCGATCGTCCGGTACATGCGCAGGTACAGCTCGGGCGGCACGGTCTCGCCGATGGCCCGGTCGATGCTGTCCCACACGAACATGACGGCGTTGCGCAGTGCGGTCAGCGGCGCCTCGTCCGCGGGGCGTTCGTTCAGGGCCGTGAGGAAGTAGGACTCGGCGGCGTCCTGGAGGGCGAAGGCGACCTCTTCCTTGCTGGCGAAGTACCGGAAGAAGGTCCGCTGTGAGACCTCCACGGCCTCGGCGATCTCGTCGACCGTCGTCCGCTCGTACCCCTGGGTGGTGAACAGCTCCAGCGCGGAGCGCATCAGGGCGTTCCGGGTGCGCAGCTTCTTCAGTTCCCGCAGGCCCGTCGGTGGTGGTGTGTCCCCGGCGGGCGCCGGCTGATCGAGCGTCACGTGTCGGCCCTCTTTCTGCCGCGTTCTCGCTGCTCACCCTACCTGTGTGCAAGGTGACAGCCACCGACTCATGAATCTGTTTGTCATTTGTCAGACGCTGACATTAGCCTCCGAACATGACCTCTCAGACCACCGTCGCCCGTGCGGCGACGGACCATCCCGTCACGGAGCCCCGCACGGGGCTGCGGGGCCACCCCTGGCTGACGCTCTTCGCCGTCGCCATCGGGGTGATGATGGTCGCGCTCGACGGCACGATCGTCGCGATCGCCAACCCCGCGATCCAGTCGGACCTCGGCGCATCGCTCGCCGACGTGCAGTGGATCACCAACAGCTACATGCTCGCCCTGGCCGTCGCCCTGATCACGGCCGGCAAGCTCGGTGACCGCTTCGGCCACCGTCAGACCTTCCTGATCGGCGTGGCGGGCTTCGCCGCCGCGTCCGGTGCCATCGGGCTGTCCGACAGCGTCGCGGCCGTCGTGCTCTTCCGGGTGTTCCAGGGGCTCTTCGGCGCGCTGCTGATGCCCGCGGCCCTGGGCCTGCTCCGGGCCACCTTCCCGGCCGAGAAGCTGAACATGGCCATCGGCATCTGGGGCGCGGTGATCGGTGCCTCCACCGCCGCCGGCCCGATCATCGGCGGCCTGCTCGTCGAGCACGTCAACTGGCAGTCGGTGTTCTTCATCAACGTGCCCGTCGGCCTGATCGCGGTGGTGCTGGGTGTGGTGATCCTCAAGGACCACCGGGCCGAGAACGTCACGAAGTCCTTCGACATACCCGGCATCGTCCTGCTGTCGGGAGCGATGTTCTGCCTCATCTGGGCGCTCATCAAGGCCCCTGAGTGGCACTGGGGCTCGTCCCGGACGCTGCTCTTCCTCGGCCTCGCGCTCCTCAGCTTCGTGCTGTTCGTCGTCTGGGAGGCCAAGGCCCGCGAACCGCTGCTGCCGCTGCGGATGTTCCGCTCCGCGCCGCTCTCCGCCGGCACCGTGCTGATGGTGCTGATGGCGTTCGGCTTCATGGGCGGGCTGTTCTTCGTCACCTTCTACCTGCAGAACGTGCACGGCATGACGCCGGTCGACAGCGGCCTGCACCTGCTGCCGCTCACCGCCATGATGATCGTCGCCTCGCCGGCCGCGGGCGCCCTCATCACCAAGGTGGGCCCGCGCATCCCGCTGGTCGGCGCCATGGTGATCACGGCGGTCGCGCTGTTCGGCCTCTCCACCCTGGAGGTCGGCACCGGCACGGGCCTGATGTCGCTCTGGTTCGCGCTGCTGGGCCTGGGGCTCGCCCCGGTCATGGTCGGCGCGACCGAGGTGATCGTCGGCAACGCCCCGATCGAGCACTCCGGCGTGGCCGGCGGACTCCAGCAGGCCGCCATGCAGGTCGGCGGCAGCCTCGGCACGGCGGTGCTCGGTGCGGTCATGGCGGGCCGCGTGGACGACACGCTGCCCGGCAACTGGGCCGACGCCAAGCTGCCCCCGGTGCCGGAGAGCCAGATGGGCAAGCTCGCCGACGCGGTCTCCGTGGGCGCGGCCCCGGTCCCGAAGGGCACCCCGCCGCCGATCGCCGAGAAGATCACCGCCGTCGCCCATGACACGTTCGTGTCGGGCATGGGTGTCTCCTTCGTCGTCGCCGGGTGCGTCGCCGCCGTGGCGGCCCTGGTCGCCGTCCTCACCAAGCGCGGCGAGAACGCCGAGGCGGGAGCCGGGGGAGCGCACCTCTGATCCCGGTGCCGCCCGTCGGCGGCTCCCGCGGCCGGTGCGTCCCCCGCACCCTCCGAGCACCTGTCAACAGCCCTGCCGGGCCCGCCCGGCAGGGCTGTCGCCTATCCGGGTGGCATCGGCGCCCAGCCCTTGGAGCGGCGGCGGGGCTGCGCGAGGCTCACGGCGAGCCCGCCGGGCGGCGGTCACGGACCGCCGACTGCCCGGCACTGTCACGGGGAGTGATCCAGATGCGCATGACACGGCGTACCGCCGTCCTGGCCGCCGCCGCCACCACCGCCGCGGCCGCGGCCCTGCTCGTCCCGGCCGGCCCACCGGCCGTGGCCGGACCGCCGGCCGCCCCCGGCCGGGCGGCCCCCACCGCGGGACCGCCCCTCGGCGACTGCGCCGCGGGGCAGCTCTGCCTCTGGCGGAAGGGCGACTTCCGCGGCGTCCGGCACACCTACGAACTCTCCGGCACCGCCATCGAGAGCTGCGTCCCCGTCCCGCGCGGCGCCGCGCTCTCGCTGGCCAACCGGACCGGCCGGCCCGTCACCGGCTACCAGTCCGCCGCGTGCGAGGAGACCGGGGAATTCGACACGTATCCGGGCGGCGGCAGTTGGGTGCCCCAATCGCCCTACCAGGTGCGGGCGTTCAAGATCTGGGAGCGCTGAGCGCCCGGACCGTCGTCCGGTTCATGCCGACGCCGTGTCTGGAAGCGGCTGTCGGGGGTAGCCGAAGGAGAAGCCCGATACGGCCGGACCCGAGGAGGGACGATGGCTGGTTTCGGACACACCCGTGAGCGCGGGTACCTCCGTTCATGCGGCCGGATGGGGTCGCGGGGCGGGCCGGACCGCGCGACACCCGGGACGACCGGGAGGGCCCGCGGCAGCGCGGGGCCCCGGCCGGCGCTAGGGCGTGTTTCGAAAGTAGCGTCGTCCGCCCGAAGGGCGGGGCCGGAGGTGTCCGGTGCGTGCGATCGCAAGGCGGAGGGAGGAGAGCGCAG
>NZ_JBEOXS010000112.1:0-8654 GCF_040296705.1 Streptomyces sp. NPDC002055 | reverse complement strand
GCCCCGGACCGTCCACGGAGATATCGTCGAAAGGTGAACCAGCAGACTCATCACGCTGCGCAGCAGGGTGCCGAGAAGCAGACCATGGTGTGCTCCCGGTGCGGCACCGAGGCGGCCGGGCCTCAGCCCCCGGTGACGTGGACCTGCTCCGTGGAGAACGGCGGCCGGCACTACTTCTGTGACGACTGCGCCCGGGACAACCTCCGTGCCATCGAAGGACGCCTCGACTCGTCCTGGTGGTGACCGCGGCACTGCCGGCCGTTGGCCCGGCCGGGTGCCCGCCGTACGGGTGAGAAGCCGCCGCGGACGGTGGCGAGGACTGAGCGGCCCGAGACCAGCCGGTGCCGTCCCGAAGCGCCCCGGACCTGCCCTCCGGGTGCCATCCCGCCGAGCACGCCGCTCACCCGTCGTCCGCCGCGTCGACTCCGTTGACCTCCACGTGCGGTCTCGGGCCGGCGTGGTCTCGGGTCGGCGCGGTCTCGATCGGCCGGTCAGCGCTTCTCGGAGGTTCCGTTCTCCCCGGGTTCGCCCTCTCCGGCGCCGACGCGGTCCGCTGCCTCGGTCGTGCCCTCGTCCGCTGTGCTCTCCGGCTGCCCGTCCTGTGCGCCGGCTTCTTCCGGCCCGCCGCCGGCCAGTCCGTCGCTCTCCGGCTCGTGTTCTTCCGCCGGCTCTTCCTCGGCATCGAATCCGGGCACCCAGGCGGTGAGCTCATCCCGCAGCCGTACGGCAGCACCCAGCTGGCAGAGCACGCCGATGGTGCTCAGGGTCACGCGGTGGATCAGCAGATAGGCCGGCGGCAGATTGAGCTGGCGGCCCAACTGATGGGCGGGTGACCTGGGGTCGGCGATCCGTGCGGCCTGCGTCCGCATCCAGCTGCGGGTGAAGGTGAATTCCTCCACCCGGGCCGGCTCGATGATCGGCAGCAGATAGTCCAGTACGGCGTCCGGCTGCAGGTCGATCGTGGGCTTGACGAAGCCCTCGTCGCAGAGCATGGCGTGGACCGACTCGGCGTCGCCCTCCAGGGTCATCCGCAGCGCGGTGCCTATCGTCGGGGGCAAGCCGTCCGGCAGCCGGTCGACGGTGCCGAAGTCCATCACGCCCAGCCGCCACGTCTCGGGTGGGCCGTCGGGGGCGTCGCCGACCAGCAGGCGGAAGTTGCCCGGGTGCGGATCCGCGTGCAGCAGACCCGTGCGCGCCGTTCCGGAGAAGAGGAAACGGGCCAGCAACTGGCCGGCGCGGTCCCGCTCCGCCTGGCTGCCGCTGGTGATGACCTCGGAGAGCGGTACCCCGTCCATCCACTCGGTGATGAGGACCTCGTCCCCCTGGAACACCACATCGGGTACGACGACATCCGGGTCGTCGGCGAATTCCGCCGCGTGTGTCCGCTGGGCCTCCGCCTCCAGGGCGTAGTCCAGCTCCTCCGACACCCGGTCACGCAGCTCGGTGATGAGCGGCTTGACGTCCATGCCGGGAATCAGCGGCCCCAGCATCCGGGCGAACCGCCCCAACTGGTTGAGGTCCGACAGCAGGGCCTCGCCCGCGCCCGGGTACTGCACCTTGACGGCGACTTCCCGTCCGTCGTGCCATACGGCGCGGTGCACTTGCCCGATGGACGCTGCGGCGGCCGGCTTGTCCTCGAACTCCTCGAAGAGTTCCCGCCAGTCCTCGCCGAGCCGCTCCTGGAGAACCGAGTGCACCGTCCGGACCGGCATCGGCGGTGCCGCTTCCTGGAGCTTGGTCAGGGCGGCCCGGTAGGGCCCGGCCACTTCCTCCGGCAGCGCGGACTCGAAGACCGAGAGCGCCTGCCCGAACTTCATGGCACCGCCCTTGAGTTCTCCCAGGACCTTGAACAGCTGCTCGGCAGTGCGCTGTTGCAGCTCCCGTCCGACGATCTCCGCCGAACGGCCACCGATCCGCTTGCCCAGCCCCCAGGTGGCTCGTCCGGCGAAACCCAGGGGCAGTGCGGCCAACTTGGCGGTACGGGTGACCGCCTTGCGGGGAAGATCAGACATGCGCCCCTCCAACTCCACTGCACTCTCCCGGAGGATTACCCCCGGGGCCGCGCCGCGCACCGCGGTACGTGGTCATTGTCCCGCGCGGTGCCGGTTCCGCGGAGGCTCCTTCCCCCGATCCGGGTGCCGCGGCCGGCGCCGGGGCGGCCGGGCGGGCGCCGCAGTCGCAGCTCGGATGCGGAGCCACCGGCCGTGGCTCCCAGGTCAGATCGGGCAGGGCGAACTCCAGCCGCGCCCCCGCGCACACCGGCAGCCTTCCGTCGAGAAAGGTCAGCGCATGGGAAGCCGTCAGGCCGGCGACCAGGGTGGCGAGTCCGGTGTCGCAGGCCACCGCGGCCGCGCCGGTACGCCCCGACCGCCACTGGGCCAGCATGCGGGGCCACGCGGGCTCCTGTTCGGCCCGGGCCAGAGCCAGGCACTGGGCACACGCCGAGCCGCCCGGCAGCACCAGCGGACCCACGACACCGGTCCCCTCGATCACTCCCGCGTACAGATGGGGCGTGCCCGACGCCATCAGCTCCTCGGCGGCGGCCGGGTCGGGAGCGTAGGCGGCGAGCCCGTCGCGTGGGGCGAGAACAACGAGCGCGGCACCCGCACCCGTTCCTCCCGCGGCGGCCGAGCCGGACCGTCGTGGCCGAGGACCGGGTGCACAGGCCCGTACCACCCGTCGCGCGGCGATGCTGCGCCGCTCGCCGATGGCCTCGGCAGGGATCCCCGACGGCCCCACGTCCCATGGTTCGACACAGCCGCCGTCCGTGACCTCGACCTCGCCCACTCCGGACGCGGACAGCGCGGCGGCGATCGCGGTCCCCACCCGGCCCGCTCCCCGGACGTGCACGCGTATGGCCGCCCGCGCCCGCATACGGCGCACCGCTGCCCCCGGCTCCGGGTGCACCACCGACAGCGAGGCCAGGTCCGGTCGTAAGCGGTCCCGGACCGAGGCCCGGTCGAGGCGGGCAGCCGCGCCGGAGGAGGGAGTGCCGGCCGAACCGGCCTTCCGTCTCACGACGCGGGCCCTGCGGGCGGACGCGGCTCGATGAGTGACGTCGGCCCCAGCAACTGCGGGAGTTGACCCCGTCGGCCCCGGGTCCGGACCTGAACCCGCCCGACCGGGCCAGGGGGCCGAGCCGGCGGGACCGCTTCCGGAGGATGAGTCGGCGGGATGCCCCGGAGGCGGGGCCATCGGGGCACACCACGGATCCTTCGTACCGGAGGCATCCTGTCGACTCGCGGAGCCCGCACCGCCCGTACCGCCCGCAGGGTTCGCGCATGCCGCGGAGCGCACCGTCTCCCGGCGGCCCACAGCGGCCCCGAAGTCCGCAGCGCCACCCCGGTCCGCCGCCTCCCCGATTCCCGTGGAGCCCACGGCATCCGTGAGGTCCGCAGGGACGGAATGGACCGATCCGCCGGTGAGGCCGGTGGTTCCGTCCGCGTCCGCCGTGGGGTCGTCCAGCAGGCCGGCGGCGCACAATCGGCGCACCACTTCGTCCGCCCGCTGTGCCGTCAGGCCCATGGCCTCCGCCTGCTGCCGCAGCAGTGGCAGCCCCCGCGTGCCGTCGAGCAGATTCAGGAAGCTGCCCGTCGCCGTGTCCACCGGCCCCAGCAGCACCGCATGCGCCGGTGTCACACCGAACTGGACGCTCTCGCGGTTGCGCCAGCCGCGCCGCAGCGCGGGCTTGAGCATCGGATGCATCACTCGCCCCCCGTCGGATCGCTCGGCCCGAAACCCGGCCGACCGCACTCAGCATGCCGTGACCGGCCGATCGCCGCGCAAAGTTATCCACAGGCGGTGGGCATTAGTCGTTCAAACGGTGCACGCCGTGGGGTGATCCTTCGCGAACCGTCCCGGGGGAGGGACGCCGTCCCACTCCAGCCGGTACCGTTCGGCACGTGCCCGCCGATCCACTGCACCGCTCCGGAAGCGCACAGCGCCTCCCCTCCGGCCGGACCGACCCCGCTTCGGGGACGGGCCCGGTCGAGGTCCGCAGAAGTGCCCGCCGGCGGCGTACGGTCTCCGCCTATCGCGAGGGCGACCGCACCGTCGTCCTGATTCCGGCCCGCATGTCCGAGGCCGAGGAGCGGCGCTGGGTGACCACCATGCTGGACAAGCTGGCGGCGCAGGAGAGCAAGCGGATGCTGAGCGACGGCGAGCTCGCGGACCGGGCCGACCAGCTGTCGAACCAGTATCTGGACGGCCGGGCCCGGCCCGTGAGCGTCCGCTGGGTCACCAATCAGAACACCCGCTGGGGATCCTGTACCCCTGCCGAGGGCAGCATCCGGCTGTCCCACCGGCTCAAGGGAATGCCCGGATACGTCATCGACTACGTCCTCCTCCACGAACTGGCCCATCTGCTGGTGCCGGGCCACGGTGCCCGCTTCTGGGAACTGCTGAAGGCCTATCCGCGCACCGAGCGGGCCCGTGGCTATCTCGAAGGCGTGGCCGCGGCCGGCCGGCTGCCGCAACTGGACGCGGGCGGGAACGAGTAGGCCGCGGGCGAGGCAGCCGTTGTCCACAGGGATCGCTCCCTCTCGGCCCGAGCCGTTAGCCTGACGCAACGCACTTCACAGCTCGGATGGGGGACGGTCGGTACGTATGGCCAGGGAATTCCAACGCGGCCACAAGGCCAGGGTCAGTGATCTGACAGCCGGGACAGATCTGTACATCGGGGTTCAGATATCGGGCCCCGGGCTGTCCTTCGACATCAGCTGCTTCGGCATCGACGCCGATGAACGGCTGTCGGACGACCGGTACTTCGTCTTCTTCAACCAGCCCAAGTCGCCCGAGGAGTCGATTCAGCTGCTCGGGGCGCAGGCCGGGGACACGGAATCCTTCCGGGTCACGCTCGATGCCGTCCCGGAGAGCATCCACAAGCTCTCCTTCACCGCCACGCTCGATGGCGCCGGGCAGATGTCGCAGGTCGGGCCAGGATACCTCCGCATCGTGGCAGGCGGCGAGGAAGTCGTCCGCTACTCCTTCACCGGCGCGGAGTTCAGCACCGAACGCGCGGTGATGCTGGGCGACTTCTACCGGAAGGACGGCTGGCGGTTCGCGGCGGTCGGCCAGGGCTTCGACGGCGGTCTGGAGGCGCTGCTGAAGCACTTCGGCGGCGAGGTGCTGGAGGAGGAGTCCTCCGAGCAGCAGCCCGCGGCCGCACCGGCCTTCGCGCCGCCGCAGGACGCCGCACCCGCACCGGGATTCGCCCCACCGGCGGCCCCTGCGCCCACCCCGGCCCCGGCTCCGGCCCCTGCGCCCACCCCGGCTCCGGCTCCGGCTCCCGCCCCGACTCCGGCCCCGGCTCCGGCCCCTGCACCCGCCCCCACCCAGCCCGATCCGGCCCCCGCCGCTCCGCCCACCTCCCAGCCGGTGCACGCAGCCCAGCCGGTGCACGCGGCCCCCACCGTGGCCGCTCCGCTGGCACCGCCGCCGGGCCAGACCGCACCCGGCGACCAGGTCCCGCAGCCCGCTCAGCCGGGGCCGTACCCGGGGCAGCAGCAGCCGTACGGCCAGGCGCCGGGCGCCACCCAGGCCCCGCACCCGCAGGCCCCGCAGGCACCCCAGGTCCCGCACGCACCCCAGGCCCTGCAGGCACCCCAGGCCCCGCAGGTTCCCCAGGGCCCGCACGGCGTGCCGGGCCAGTTCCCCGCTCAGCAGCCGGGCCCGTACGGTCACCCCGGCGCTCCCGCTCCGGCCCCCTACGGGCAGCCGGGTGTCCCCGCTCCGGGCCCCTACGGGCAGCCCGCCCAGCCCATGGCCCCGGGCTTGCCCGGTCAGGCGCCGGGCATGCCGCCGGCCGGTGGCGGCCCCGGTCTCGGCGCGGGGCTCCAGAAGTTCCGTGAGGCGCCCACCGGACAGCGCTGGGCCCTGCAGAACCAGCAGCTCGTCAGGGTCGACCTCGGCGCCGACGCGCAGCCCGTCCTCGCCCGCCAGGGCAGCATGGTGCTGTACCAGGGCAAGGTCGACTTCGGTTACAAGGGCGCGGGCTTCCGCGGCCGGGTCATCGGCAATGCCACCGGCCAGGAGATGCAGCTCATGCGCTGCTCCGGCCGGGGCCAGGTGTTCTTCGCCGAGAACGGCGCGCACATCCACCCGATCGAGCTCCAGGGCGACGCGATCTGCGTCTCCGCCGAGAACGTCCTCGCCTTCGACGAGACCCTGCAGCACGAGGTGCGCCGGATCGAGGGCCACGGCATCCCCGGCGGTGCCCTGTTCACCATGCAGTTCCACGGCACCGGCACCGTCGTGGTGAAGACCCAGGGGGTCCCGGTGGTCCTGCCGGTCACCCCCACCACCTTCGCCGACAGCAACGCCATCGTCGCCTGGTCCGCGGCCGCGCAGGTGATCATCTCCAGCCAGGTGCGGATCAGCCGGCACGCCTACCCGGGCCACAGCGGTGAGACCGTGAACCTCCAGTTCCGCGGTGCCCCCGGCAATTTCATCGTCGTCCAGCCCTACGAGGTCTGAAGGAGCCCGTCATGGACCAGCGATTGATCGCGGGCTGCGCCCCGACCCCGATGGCAGCCCGGATGGAGAATCACGGGCGCAGCATGCTCAAGGTCGCCATGCAGGGCGGCCAGGACCTCTTCGCACGCACCGGCTCGATGGTCGCGTACGAGGGCTTCGTCCAGTACGAGCCGAACCCGCCCGCCGTCCGCCAGATGGCGTCGCAGTGGCTCACCGGCGAGGGTGCCCCGCTGATGAAGTGCAGCGGTGACGGCCTGCTCTTTCTCGCCGATTACGGCGCCGACGTCGTCTGCCTCAACCTCGACAACGACGCCCTCTCGGTGAACGGCACCAATCTGCTCGCCTTCGACGCCCACCTCCAATGGGGCGTCCAGCGGGTCAAGGGCATGGCCAAATTCGCCGGTCAGGGACTGTTCAACGTCGGTGTCTCCGGCACCGGATGGGTCGCTCTGACCTCCCGCGGCACCCCGATCGTGGTCGACTGCGGCAGCGGCGAGGACGAGACCTATGTCGACCCGGACGCGCTCGTGGCCTGGTCCACCGGTCTCAAGATGAAGGGGAAGCGCAGCTTCAAGGCCTCCTCCATGATCGGGCGGGGCAGCGGCGAGGCGTACCAGATCGGGTTCTCCGGCCAGGGATTCGTCGTCGTCCAGCCGAGCGAGGACAGCACCGACCGGCTCCGGGCCCGGGGCTGAGGGGGAGAGCGAACACACCATGCAGAGTCCACTTTTCGGCTTCACCGAGACCGAGACCCAGGACCGCTACGCCCTGCAGAACCCGCAGTTGCTGCGCGTCTCCCTGAGCGGCCACGAGGACGTCCTCGCCCGGAAGGGCACGATGGTCGCCTACCAGGGGATCATCGAGTTCGACGCCGAGTACCGCACGCCGGGCCAGCAGCGCGCCCGCGCGCACACCGGTGAAGGCCTCGACCTGATGCGCTGCTCGGGGCAGGGCACCGTCTACCTGGCCAACCTCGCCCAGTACGTGCATGTGGTCGATGTCGACCACACCGGACTGACCGTGGACAGCAGTTATGTCCTGGCGCTGGACTCCGCGCTGAACAGCGAGGTGATCGCCGTGGACAGCCAGTTCGGCATATCCGGGTCCGGCAAGTACAACCTGCAGATCACCGGCCGGGGCAAGGTCGCGCTGATGACCTCCGGCCAGCCGCTGATGCTCCAGGTCACCCCGGACAAGTACGTCAACGCCGACGCGGACGCCATCGTCGCCTGGTCCAGCTCGCTGCGGGTGCAGATGCAGGCCCAGACCCACTCCGCCGGCGTCTTCCGGCGCCGGGGCAACACCGGAGAGGGCTGGGAGCTCAACTTCCTCGGCCAGGGGTACGCCCTGGTCCAGCCCAGCGAGCTGCTGCCGCCGCAGAACGCGGTGATCGGTCAGGGGATGCGCGCCCAGTACGGCATGGGCCAGCACGGTGCCCATGCGCAGAACCAGGGCAACGTCTGGACCAACCGCTGACGGCGGCGGACGAACGGACGGCTTGCGAACGGACAGGCCGCGCCCGCGCACCTCGGATGGGGGCGCGGGCGCGGCTCGTCCGCGTCGGGGCCACGGCGCGCCCCGTACGGTCGCGGGCGCGGACGCTGCTCGGCCGGAGCGCAGAGGCCGCCCGGTCAGAGCAGGGCGCGGGTACGCTCCACCAGCCGCACCACCGAGGCGTCCGCGACGGCGGCCACCTCGTCGTAGCCGAACCAGCGCAGGTCCAACGACTCGTCACTGATCGCCGCGACCGCGCCGCCCGGCGCGAGCGCGGCGTACTGCACATCGAGATGCCAGGCGCACGGCGTGTGGTGGCGGTCCAGACGCACCGGACCGCCGGGCAGCAGGGTGAGCCCGGCGATCCCGGACTCCTCGGTGGCCTCCCGCAGGGCGGCCTCCGCCAGGGTCGCGTCCTGCGGCTCGCAGTGCCCGCCCATCTGGAGCCACATCCGCAGCTTGCGGTGCAGGGTCAGCAGCACCCGCCCGGCGTCCGGGTCGATCACCAGGGCACTCGCCGTGAGGTGACCGTCCCGGCAGGCCTTCCACATGCCGTCCGGGTACGTGTCCAGGTGGTCCAGGTACGCCTGCCGCAGCTCCTCCTGCTCCCGGGCGTGGGCCCCCTCCCGGGCGTGGGACTCCTCGCGGGTGCTGGAGTCAGGGCGGTCGTGAGCCCCCGCTCGCGG
>NZ_JBEOXS010000111.1:0-8981 GCF_040296705.1 Streptomyces sp. NPDC002055 | reverse complement strand
GGCGCCCCCGGCCGGAACGCCCGCCCGCCCCGTACCGGCCGCCGAGGCCGCACCGCCCGGCCGGCCGGCCGGTCCGTCCCCGGACTCCCCGGCCGACGGCTCGGCCGGGCCCCCGGCGCCGCCCTCGGTCCCGCCGCCGGAGAACTTGACCGCGTTGTCCAGCAGGTTCACCACGGCCCGCTCCAGGGCGGCGGGCTCGCCCCGTACGTACCAGGGGTCCAGCTCGGTGGTGACGGCCAGGCCGGAGCCGCGCAGCCGGGCCCGTTCCACCGCGCGGCCGGTGATCTCGTGCAGCGCCACGACCTCCAGCGGCCCGCTGCCCGCCACCGCGTCCGGCCGGGACAGCTCCTGCAGGTCCCCGATGAGCGCCCCCAACTCGACGACCTGCGCCTTCACCGAGGACAGCAGCTCGCGCCGGTCCGCCTCCGGCAGCGCCCGGCCGGTCTCCGCGCTGCGCACCAGCAGCTCGATATTGGTGCGCAGCGAGGTGAGCGGGGTCCGCAGCTCGTGCCCCGCGTCGGCGATGAGCTGCTGCTGCCGGTCCCGCGAAGAGGCCAGCGCCGCGGTCATCGCGTTGAAGGACTGCGACAGGCGCGCGATCTCGTCCTCGCCCTCGACCGGGATCCGCACCGCCAGGTCCTCGGTGCGGGCCACGTGCTCCACCGCTCCGGTCAGCCGGTCCACCGGCTTGAGCCCGGCCCGCGCGATCCACAGGCCCGCCGTGGCGGCCCCGACCACCCCGACGCCGGCGACCGCGGCGAGCAGCAGGGCCAGGGTGTTCAGCGCGCCGTCGATCTCGCTCAGCGGCCGGGACACGGAGACGGCGCTGCCCACCTGGGTCTGCTGGGTCAGCACCCGCACGGGTTCGCCGCTGTCGGTGACGCCGTCGTGCAGCGCCTCCTCCCGCAGCCCGGCGGCGACCTCCTCGTCCACCCGCTCGACCTCGACGGGCTGGGAGTTGATCCCCACGCACCGGTGGCCGTCGGCCAGCACCAGCTGTCCGCTGGCGATGCCCGGCAGCACCTCCTTGTTGGTGTTCGGCTCGGTGTCCCGGCAGTTCCGGAGCAGCTGGCCGACGAAGCCGGGCGGGATGCTGGTGTTGTGGAGGCTGTTGTCGAGTTCCGCGCGCAGCTGGTTCCGCGTCAGGAACCAGCAGGCGAAGGCCGACACCGCGACCGCCACCGCCACGGCGACCGCCGTCAGCAGCGCCAGCCGGGAGCGCAGTCGCAGCCGGTGGATGCGGCGCAGGGAGGCCGGGATCACTCGCCGCCGCCGTCCCCGCGCAGGACGTACCCGACACCGCGCACCGTGTGCACCAGCCGCGGCTCGCCGCCCGCCTCGGTCTTGCGGCGCAGATACATCACGTACACGTCCAGCGAGTTGGAGCTCGGCTCGAAGTCGAAGCCCCAGACCGCCTTGAGGATCTGCTCCCGGGTGAGGACCTGCCGCGGGTGCGCGAGGAACATCTCCAGCAGCGTGTACTCGGTGCGGGTCAGCTCGACCACCCGCCCGCGCCGGGTGACCTCCCGGGTGCCGAGGTCCATCCGCAGGTCGCCGAAGACCAGCGCCCGTTCCTCCGGCTCCGGGCCGCCGCCGGCGGACGCGTACGAGCTGCGGCGCAGCAGGGCCCGGATGCGGGCCAGCAGCTCGTCCAGCTCGAAGGGCTTGACCAGGTAGTCGTCGGCGCCCGCGTCGAGCCCGGTGACCCGGTCCCCTACGGTGTCCCGCGCGGTCAGCATGAGGATCGGCACGGTCAGCCCCGCGGCGCGCAGCCGGCGGGCGGCGGTGAGCCCGTCCATCCGCGGCATGAGCACATCCAGCACCACCAGGTCGGGCCGGTACGCGTCGACCTTCTCCAACGCGTCGAGGCCGTCGACGGCCTGCGCGGTGCCGTAGCCCTCGAAGGCCAGGCTGCGCTGGAGCGCCTCGCGGACGGCGGGTTCGTCGTCGACGATCAGGATGCGGTGGTCGCCTTCGGCGGGGCTCATCGGTGCCTACCTGGGGGTGGGAGCGGCGGATCGGTTCGGTGGGGGTGGTGGGTGCGGTACGGGCGGGTGCGGACAGTACGTGTGGGGCAGGCGGCGCGGGCCCGGGTCCGGCGGTCCGCCCGGGTGCGTCGCCGGTGGTACGCCCCCGGCGGGGACACCGGTCGGGGACACCGGTCGGGTCGCCGTCCGGTGGCTCCGGCTTCCGGGTACGGGCCGGGGTGCGCGGGTCCGGTGCCGCCGGACCAGCCTCGCACGCGGACGCCGGAGCCGGTCGCCCGACGGGCGGGCCCGTTCACCCGCGCACCCCGGCCCGTACCGCAGCCTCCGTCCCCGCCCCTCACTCCCCGCGTCCCTCAGCCCCCGTCCCGCAGGTCGTCGAGGATCCCGCGTACGTCGTTGACCGGGATCGCGAAGCCGAGTCCGATGCTGCCGGCCGCCCCCGAGGCCGCACCGCCACCGGAACTGGGCGTGTACATGGCCGAGTTGATCCCGATGATCCGCCCCTCCATGTCGACCAGCGCGCCGCCGGAGTTGCCCGGGTTGAGCGAGGCGTCGGTCTGCAGCGCCTGGTAGGTGGTGGTCGACGAGCCCACCTCGCCGTTGTACTGCCCGCCCCCGAAGGAGAACGGCCAGCGGTCGCCGTCCCCGGGCGAGCGCTGCCCGCCGTCCTTCCGCACGGTCACGTCCCGGTCGAGCGCGGAGACGATGCCGCTGGTCACCGTGCCGGTGAGCCCTTCCGGGGAGCCGATGGCGACCACCTGGTCCCCGACCTGCACCGCGTCCGAGTTTCCCAGCGTCGCCGCCTTGAGCCCGCTGACGCCCTCGGCCTTCAGCAGGGCCATGTCGAGGTCCGGGTCGGTGCCGACGACCTTCGCGGTGGCCGTGCGGCCGTCGTGGAAGGTCACGGTGACCGACGAAGCGCCGGAGATCACATGGTTGTTGGTGAGGATCTCGCCGTCCGCGGTGGTGATGACGCCGGAGCCGGTGGACTTCCCGCCCGGCGAGGAGGCGGTGATCTCCACGACGCTCGGGGCGACGGCGGAGGCGACCCCCGCCACCGTGCCCTTCGTCGTCACCGCCGCAGTGGTCCCGGCGACCGCGTTCCCGCCGCCGGCCGCTCCCCCGGTGGCGTGCTCCACGAGGAGGGCCGTCCCGCCGCCGACCGCGGCCGCCGCGAGGGCGACGGCGGCGAGGAGCGCCACGGGCCGGCGGGCGCGCCGCCGGTGCCCACCGGGCGGCCCGGCCTCCGAAGCCGCCCCGGGAACGCCGCCTCCGGAGCCGCCCCACCCGCCCGGACGGGCACCCGCACCTCCCCCACCGGGTGCGGACGGCGGCGTCGGCCCCTGGACGGGCGCTGCCGGAAACCGGGGGTCGAGCGGCGGGCGGGACGCGGAAGCGCCCTGGTCCGGGCCCTGGGGAACGGGATACGCACGGGTGTCGGTCATGTCATGTACGGTCCGCCCGCAGCATGAGAACCGCCTGAAAGATCCGTGAGAAGCCCGAGAGAACTCGGTATGCCCGACATAAGGACGGGCCCCGGACCTGAGTGTGCGGGTCCGCACGCCGCCCGCGCGCCTGGCCGCCCCGCTCGCCGCCGCGGCCGTCAGCCGCAGCCGCACGACCTCCGGATCACCAGCGCCGACGGGAACTGCTTCAGCCGCTCCCGCCGCGAACCGGCCACCCGCAGCCCGTCGTCCAGCACCAGGTCCACGGCCGCGCGGGCCATCGCCGGGCGGTCCGAGGCCACGGTGGTGAGCGGCGGGTCGGTCAGCGCCGCTTCCTTCACGTCGTCGAAGCCGGCCACCGCCAGCTCGCCCGGTACGTCGATCCGCAGCTCCCGTGCGGCCCGGAGCACCCCGATCGCCTGGTCGTCCGTGGCACACAGGATCGCCGGCGGCCGGTACGGGCCCGCCAGCAGCCCCAGCGCCACCAGATAGGCGTCGTAGCGGTTGTACGGAGCCTGGAACAGGCGCCCCTCCACCGAGCGGCCGGACTCCCGCATGGCCCGCCGCCAGCCCTCGATGTGGTCGGTGACCGGGTCGCCCGTGGCCGGGGTCTCCTCCACACCGCCGAGGCAGGCCACGTACGCGTGCCCGTGCTCCAGCAGATGACGGGTGGCCAGCTGCGCCCCGCCCACGTCGTCCGTGACCACCGCGACGTCGTCGATCGCGTCGGGCCGCCGGTGCAGCAGCACCACGCGCGCGTCCCAGGCGTCGATCTCCGCGGCGGCGTGCTCGCTGGGGCCCTGGCTGACCAGAATCAGCCCGGAGACCCGCATGCCGAGGAACGCCCGCAGATAGTGCACCTCGCGCTCGTCGAGGTAGTCGGAGTTGCCGACCAGGACCATCTTTCCGCGCTCGGCCGCCGCCCGCTCCACCGCGTGGGCCATCTCCGCGAAGAACGGCTGCCGCGCGTCCGGGACGATCATCCCTATGAGATCGGTCCGGCGGCTCGCCATGGCCTGCGCGACCCGGTCCGGCCGGTAGCCGAGCTCCTTGATCGCTGCGAGGACACGCTCGCGCGTGGCCGGGGCGACCGGCCGGGGTCCATTGTTGATGACGTAGCTGACAACGGCGGTCGAAGTCCCCGCCAGCCTTGCCACATCATCACGCGTCACCTTGGCCACGCGCGGCAGTCTACGCGGGGTGACTCAGCTCTCGGCCGGTCGTGCGGAACCGGCTTTCACGCTCTCCCGGACATTCGCGCGCCCCGGCGCGCCGCCGGGGCCGTCCGCCGGCCGTGCGGCGTCGGAGGCGGCCTTGTTCTTCGCCTCCTCCGCGGCGCGCTCGACCTTCTCCGGCACCACGAAGCGGTAGCCGACGTTCCGGACGGTGCCGATCAGCGATTCGTGCTCCGGACCGAGCTTGGCCCGCAGCCGCCGCACATGGACGTCGACCGTCCGCGTGCCGCCGAAGTAGTCGTAGCCCCAGACCTCCTGGAGCAACTGCGCCCGCGTGAACACCCGGCCCGGGTGCTGCGCGAGGTACTTCAGCAGCTCGAACTCCTTGAAGGTCAGATCCAGCACCCGCCCCTTGAGCTTGGCGCTGTAGGTGGCCTCGTCGACCGAGAGGTCACCGGTGCGGATCTCCATCGGGCTGTCGTCGGTGGTGATCTGCTGACGGCCCATGGCGAGCCGCAGCCGCGCCTCGACCTCGGCCGGACCGGCCGTGTCGAGCAGGACGTCGTCGATTCCCCAGTCGGCGGTGACGGCGGCGAGCCCGCCCTCCGTCACGACCAGCACCAGCGGGCAGCCGGGGCCGGTGGAGCGCAGCAGCTGGCAGAGGGACCGCACCTGGGGGAGGTCCCGCCGTCCGTCGATCAGGATGACGTCGGCACCCGGGGTGTCGACGAGGGCCGGGCCCTCGGCGGGGGCCACCCGTACGCCGTGAAGCAGCAGGCCGAGCGCGGGGAGCACCTCCGTGGAGGGCTGGAGGGCATTCGTGAGGAGCAGCAGCGAGCTCATCGAATGCTCCCTTCGGTCAGGGAATCCGCAAGGTCACGGAAAATGAAGCTATATGTCCGGATGGTACGGTCCTGCACGCTTCGCTCGCCCATTACGTCGGATCCTCCTCGGTCCCTGCGACGGGGCTCCCCGGGCGTTCGAGCACGGGGGGAGTTGGCGGCACTGCTTCGTACGGTCCTGCTCTCTGGAGCCCGTCCGCGCCGCGCCGCGCGGGCGGGCTCCTGAAAGCACGAAAGGACCCGGGGGCGTCGCTGCCCGGATCCTCTCCCAGCAGAATAGCCCACATGAGCTCCGGTTCCGAGGCCGCCCGGTCACGTTCCCGTGTTCCCTCGATCACCTCGCGTATCCCTGGCGGCCGGCCCGCCGACCCGCTCCGGACCTGGCTGCGGACCGATGACGGGGTGCGGATCGAGGCCGCCCGCACCCCGTTCACCGGGCCGCGCGCGGCGGCCGGCCCCGCCGCCGGCGGTCCGGCGGAGGGCCCTGCGGGGCAGGGCCTCGCGGCTCCCGCGGACCGCCCGGCGATCGTCGTCGCGCACGGCTTCACCGGGGCCCTGGACCGCCCGGCCGTCCGGCGGGCGGCGCGGGCACTCGCCTGGCACGCGATGGTGATCACGTTCTCCTTCCGGGGGCACGGCCGGTCCGGCGGCCGGTCCACGCTCGGCGACCGCGAGGTGCTCGACCTGGCCGCGGCGGTGCGCTGGGCGCGGTCGCTGGGCCACACCCGGGTGGCGACCGTGGGCTTCTCGATGGGCGGCTCGGTGGTCCTGCGGCACGCCGCCCTGTACGGCCCGCACGGCCTCGGACGGGCGGCGGCCGACGGCCCGGGACGGACCACCGACGGCCTCGGACCGGGATCCGACGGCCCCGGAGCGGGCGCCGACGGCGCCGGACGGACCGCCGGCAGCCCCGGACCGACCACCGACAGCCTCGGACCGGGCTCGGACAGCCCCGGACCGGCGGCCGCGGCAGGCCCGGGCGGCCTGCTCCGGGAACCGCTGGACGAGCCGCCGAACGAGCCGCTGGACGGGCCGCTGGACGGGCTGCCGCACGGGCCGCTGCACGGGCCATTGAACGGGCCTTTGAACGGGCCTCGGCACGGGCCCATGAGCGAGTCTCTGAACGGGCGCCTGAACGGGCCCCTGAACGGACTTCCGGACGCGGGGCGCACGGATGCGCACGCCGATGCGGTCGTCTCGGTGAGCGCCCCCGCGCGCTGGTACTACCGCGGCACCGCGCCCATGCGGCGGCTGCACTGGGTCGTCACCCGCCCGGCGGGCCGGCTGGTCGGGCGCCTCGGGCTGCGCACCCGGATCCACCCCGAGGACTGGAATCCCGAGCCGCTCTCCCCGGTCGGCGCGGTGCCGTACATCGCCCCGGTCCCGCTGCTGATCGTCCACGGCGACCAGGACCCGTACTTCCCGCTGGACCACCCGCGCTCGCTGGCCGGGGCCGCGAACGGCGCGGCGGAGCTGTGGATCGAACCGGGCCTCGGCCATGCGGAGAACGCGGCCGACGACGCCCTGCTGGCCCGCATCGGCGACTGGACACAGCGGGCCCGGCCCGTACCGGAGGGCGGCTGACGGAGCCGGGGCCCGCCAGGGCCGACGGGGCCGGCGGGGCCGACGCGCCGCGGCCGGTCGGCGGGGCTCCGGCCACACCGGGGACCGGCGGCGGGGTCCGGCGGCGACGGGGCGGCGGGCACTGGGCCGACGGCGCGGGCGCCGCACTCGCACTGGACCCGTGGCGCGCTCGCACCGCGCCCGCGCCGGACCGCGCCGGACCGCGCCGGACCCGCTGGACCCGTGCCGGACCCGTTGACCCCGGTTGCGCCGAACGGCTGACGCCTGCCGTCCGGCCCCCGCGATCGACGCCTGCCGACCGGTACCCGCCATCATGGAGGGCGGCGCCCGCGAGGGACGCCGTCGACGGAACGAGGACAGGAGTCCCCATGGGCGCAGCCCAGGCCGCACGGGACGAGAACGCGGCCGTGGCCACCAGCGGTTCGGACGGAGCGCGCCGGCCGCACGGCACGATCCAGTACTGGGCCGCCGCCAAGGCCGCCGCCGGAACCGGCGCGGAGAGCTACGACGCGGCGACCCTCGCCGAGGCGCTCGAGGCGGCCCGGCAGCGGCACGCCGGGAACCCGGAGTTCGCGCGGGTCCTGCTCCGCTGCTCGTTCCTGGTGGACGGCGACCCGGTGGGGACCCGGGGCCACGAGACGGTGACACTGACCGAGGGCGGCACGGTCGAAGTGCTCCCGCCGTTCGCAGGAGGGTGAGCTCCACACCATGAGCGACAAGCCGCACGGCCCGTACGAGCCGCCGAGCCCGTACGAGCCGCCGTTCGACCCCCAGGACCCCCGCGGGCCGTACGAGCCGCGCCACGCCTACTACGACCCGTACGGAACGCCCCGGGACCCGCAGACCGCACACCAGCAGCCGCCCCGGGGCCGGCACCCGCAACAGCCCCAGCAGCCCCAGGGCACTCAGCAGTCCCAGACGGGGCAGCACCCGTCCCAGGCGGGGCCGCACCACGGCACGCACCCCGGGTACGCCGGACAGTCCGGGCAGTCCGGGCACCCTCCGTACCCGGCGCAGCCGCAGGGCCCGTACACCCCGCAGACACCGCAGACCCCCCAGCCCACACAGACCCCCCAGCCCACACAGGCCCCCCAGCCCACACAGAACCGGCATCAGCAGACCCCGCAGCAGGGCGCGTACCCGACGCACGGCGGGCAGGGCGGGCAGGGGCGGCACAGCCGTCCCGGTCAGCACGGCGCCCCGCAGACACCGCAGGCCCCTCAAGGCCGGCACGCCCAGCCGGCGCCGCACGCCCAGCACGCCCCACAGACACCGCACGCCTCACAGACACCTCACACCCCGCAGACACCGCACGCCCCACAGGCACCGCAGGCCTCGCAGGCGCCGGGCGGTCGGCAGATGCCGGGGAGTGGACAGGGCCCGTACGGCCATCCCGGCCGGCCCGCGCCGCAGAGCCCGCCGCCCCCGCCGGGGCCGCAGGGACAGCACGGCCCGCAGGGCGCGTACGGCCGGGGGAATCCGCAGGGCTCGCCGCCGCACGCACCGGCGGAGGGTGCCGCCTGGCAGCAGTCGCCGCAGCCGTCCCACGGCTCGGCGGGCTGGTCGGCCGGACACACCGGCGAGGCCCCGCCGACCCAGGTCTGGCAGGGGCTGACGCACCAGGAGGCCGGGGCGGGCGACTCCCCGTACCAGCAGCAGTCGTCGCCGAGTTCCGCGTCCGAGGAGACCGCGTACCTGCCCGTCACGGGCCCGGCCCCGGGTTCGGGTCCGGGTTCGGGTCCGGGGCCAGGTCCGGGGCCAGGCCCGGGCCCGCTGCCGCCGGAGCAGCCGACCGGGTCGGCCGCCGCCGGGCACCGCGGCGCTCCCCGTACCGGCCCGGTGCCGCAGGCGCCGCCCGCCGGCGGGCACCCGGCCACCGGCGGGCACCCGACCGCCGGCCAGAGCCGGCAGGACGGGCCGCACCCGGCGGGCAGGGGCGCCTCCGAC
>NZ_JBEOXS010000110.1:0-9225 GCF_040296705.1 Streptomyces sp. NPDC002055 | reverse complement strand
GCACCAACGAGATCCAGCGCGACATCATCGCCGAGCGGCTGCTCGGCCTGCCGAAGGGACGACGGTGAGGTTCCATCTCGCAACGCCCTCCCCGCACCCCGTCCTCCGCTGCGCGCAACGCAGTGAGACCGGGACCGGTGGGGAAGAACAGCGGCCGCACCACGAACGAGTCCGTGGAGAAGGCCGGCCGTGCTCCGCCGGGACCGGCGCGGAGAGCCGGCCCTCCTACTGGTGCGTGCGGAGCAGCGTCCGCATCGTGCGCATCGCCACCGAGAGGTTGGCCAGGTCGAAGTCGTCCGAGTTCTGGATCTCCTCCAGGGTCGTCCGGGCACGGCCCAGCAGCGCGGCGTTCTTCTGCTCCCATGCACCGAACCGCTGCTCCGGGGTGGAGCTGCCGTTGCCCGCGGCGAGCACATCCGCGGTCAGTGCGGCGTGCGCCGCGTACAGGTCCTCTCGGATGGCGGCCCGCGCCATCGACTGCCAGCGGTCGGCGCGCGGCAGTTCGATGATCCGGTCCATCAGCTGGCTGACCCGCAGCCGGTCCGCCAGGTCGTAGTAGACCTCGGCGACGTCCAGCGGTGCCTTGCCGGTGCGGTCCGCGATCGCGACGATGTCGAGCGCCGGGAAGGCGGAGGAGAATCCGGCGACGCGCTGCGCCAGCTCGCCCGGCACCCCGGACTCGGTCAGCTCGTCGACGATCGCCTGGTACCACTCCAGGTCGGACCCCTTGAGCAGCTTGGGCAGCTCGGCCCAGACGCTCTGCACCCGCTCACTGAAGAACTCGACGTTCTCGGCGAGCAGCAGCGGCTGCGGACGGTTGTTGAGCAGCCAGCGCGTGCCCCGCTCGACCAGCCGCCGCGCGTGCAGCCGGATACGCGTCTGCACATCCGCGGAAACCTGGTTGTCGAGACCCTCGACCTCGTCCCAGACCTGGCCCAGCTCGAAGATCGCGCGAGCCGCGGTCTGGGCACGCACCACCTCTTCGGTCGAGGCGCCGGTCTCCTCCCGCATCCGGTGCAGGAAGGTCGTACCGGAGCTGTTGACCGTGTCGTTCACCAGGACCGTGGTCACGATCTCCCGGCGCAGCGCGTGGTTGTCGATGTGTTCGAGGAACCGTTCGTTCAGCGCCTTCGGGAAGTAGGCGTGCAGCAGCTGCTTCAGGTACGGGTCGTCCGGCAGATCGGTGGTGATCAGCTCCTCGGCGACCGTGATCTTGAGGTAGGCGAGCAGGACCGCGAGCTCCGGCTGCGTCAGCCCGCGCCCGGCGCTCAGCCGCTCCCGGATCTGCCGGTCGCTGGGCAGGGCCTCCAGGTCGCGGTCGAGCCGGCCGTCCCGCTCCAGCCGGCGCATGAAGCGCTGGTGGGCGTGGAGCAGGCTGGGCGCCTGCGACACGGCGTTGGCCAGGGCGACGTTCTGCGCGTAGTTGTTGCGCAGCACCAGCGCACCGACCTCGTCAGTCATCTCCGCCAGCAGCTTGTTGCGCTGCTTGACGGTCATGTCGCCGTCCTCGATGACCTTGTTCAGCAGGATCTTGATGTTCACCTCGTGGTCGGAGGTGTCCACACCGGCACTGTTGTCGATCGCGTCGGTGTTGATCTTGCCGCCCCTGCCGTCGGGGCCACCGGACAGGGCGAACTCGATCCGGCCGCGCTGGGTCAGGCCCAGGTTGCCGCCCTCGCCGACGACCTTGACCCGCAGGTCCTGGCCGTCCACCCGGATGGCGTCATTGGCCTTGTCGCCCGCGTCCGCGTGGGACTCCGTCGACGCCTTGACGTACGTCCCGATGCCGCCGTTCCACAGCAGGTCGACCGGGGCGTGGAGGATCGCCTTCATCAGGTCCGCCGGGGTCATCTTGGTGACCCGGGCCTCGATGCCGAGCGCCGCCCGGATCTGCGCGTTGATCGGGATGGCCTTCGCGGACCGCGGGTGGATGCCGCCGCCCTGCGAGAGCAGTTCGGTGTTGTAGTCCGCCCAGGAGCTGCGCGGCAGCTCGAACAGCCGGCGCCGCTCGGCGTAGGAGACGGCCGCGTCCGGGTTCGGGTCGATGAAGATGTGCCGGTGGTCGAAGGCGGCGACCAGCCGGATGTGCTCGGAGAGGAGCATGCCGTTGCCGAACACGTCACCCGACATGTCGCCGACGCCGACGACCGTGAAGTCCTCGGTCTGGCTGTCGTGGCCCAGCTCCCGGAAGTGCCGCTTGACCGACTCCCAGGCACCGCGGGCGGTGATGCCCATGCCCTTGTGGTCGTAGCCCGCCGAACCGCCGGAGGCGAACGCGTCGCCGAGCCAGAAGCCATAGGCGATGGCGACCTCGTTGGCGATGTCGGAGAACGTGGCGGTGCCCTTGTCGGCGGCGACGACCAGGTAGGTGTCGTCCTCGTCGTGCCGCACGACGTCCCGGGGGTGCACGACCTCGCCGCCGACCAGGTTGTCGGTGATGTCGAGCAGGCCGGAGATGAACGTCTTGTAGCAGGCGATGCCCTCGGCCAGCCAGGCGTCGCGGTCCACCGACGGATCCGGCAGGCGCTTGCCGACGAAGCCGCCCTTGGCGCCGACCGGCACGATCACGGTGTTCTTGACCATCTGCGCCTTGACCAGGCCGAGGATCTCCGTACGGAAGTCCTCCCGCCGGTCGGACCAGCGCAGACCGCCGCGGGCGACCTTGCCGAAGCGGAGGTGGACGCCCTCGACGCGGGGCGAGTAGACCCAGATCTCGTACGCCGGACGGGGCGCGGGCAGGTCCGGAATCGCCTGCGGATCGAGCTTCAGCGAGAGGTAGCTGTGCGGCTTGCCCGTCTTGTCGCCCAGCTGGAAGTGGTTGGTGCGCAGGGTCGCCTTGATGACGGTGAGGAAGGAGCGCAGGATGCGGTCCTCGTCCAGGCTCGCCACCTGGTCCAGTGCCGCGTCCAGCTCCTCCAGCAGCGCGTCGGTGAGCTCCAGGCCCGCCCGCTGCCGCTCCGGCGACATCCGCGCCTCGAAGAGGTTCACCAGCAGCCGTGTGGTGTGGACGTTGGTGCGGAGGGTGTCCTCCATGTAGTCCTGGCTGAAGGTGGAACCGGCCTGCCGCAGGTACTTCGCGTAGGCCCGCAGCACCATGGCCTGCCGCCAGGTGAGCCCGGCCCCGAGCACCAGCTGGTTGAAGTTGTCGTTCTCGGCCTCACCGTTCCAGACGGCTGCGAACGCGTCCTGGAAGCGCTCACGGGCGTCGTCGGCGAGGTAGTCGCCGCCGTTCTGGGTCGGCGCGGGGAGCTGGAGACCGAAGTCGTAGATCCAGGCGGACGGGCGGTCGGCGCAGCGCAGCTCGTACGGACGCTCGTCCACGACCTCGACGCCGAGCCCGTTCAGGACCGGCAGCACGACGGAGAGCGAGACCTGCTCACCGCTCCGGTAGATCTTGAAGCGCCGCTCTCCGGGGGCCGCGCCGACGGGCTCGTACAGGCTGAGCTCGAAGTCGCGCTCACCGCCGGCCGGGGTGAGCTGCTCCAGGTGCTGGAGGTCGGAGACCGCGCCGCGCGGCGTGTGGTCCGCCTTGAAGCCCTCCTCGAAGGCATTGGCGTAGCGCCGCATCAGCTCGGCGGCGCGCTCCTCGCCCACCTCGGCGTTGAGCGCCTCGGCGAAGCCGTCCTCCCAGGAACGGGCGGCCTCGGCGAGCCGGGCCTCGATGCGCTCGATGTCGGCCTCGGTCAGGTCCGGCAGCACGGTGCCCGGCTCGACCCGGACGACGAAGTGCAGCCGGGAGAGGACCGACTCGGTGTTCCAGGCCGTGAAGTCGACGCTGGAGCCGCCCAGCTCGTCCTTGAGGATGTTGGTCAGCTTGTGCCGGACGGTGGTGTTGAAGCGGTCCCGCGGCAGGTAGACCAGCGCGGAGTGGTAGCGCCCGTACTCCTCCTGGCGCAGGAAGAGCCGGAGCCGCCGGCGCTCCTGGAGGTAGAGGACGTTGATGACGATCTCGCGGAGCTTGTCGACCGGGGTCTGGAACAGCTCGTCGCGCGGGTAGGTCTCGAGGATCTGGAGCAGGTCGCGGCCGTCGTGGCTGTCCGGGGAGAACCCTGCGGTCGCCAGGACCTCGGAGACCTTGCGGCGCACCACCGGGACCCGCCGGACGGACTCGGTGTACGCGGCCGAGGAGAACAGCCCGAGGAAGCGGCGCTCACCGACGACATTGCCCTGCTCGTCGAACTTCTTGACGCCGACGTAGTCGAGGTACGAGGGGCGGTGCACCGTGGCGCGGCTGTTGGCCTTGGTCAGCACCAGCAGCTTGTGCTCCCGCGCCTTGGCCCGGGCGTCGGCCGGCAGCCGATTGAAGGACGGGGAGACCGGGTGGCCCTCGCTGCCCTTGTGGGACGGGTCCGAACGCAGGATGCCGAGCCCGGTGCCCGGGATCGCGGTGAGCACGTCCTCCTGGGAGCCGTCCGTCGCCTCGCTCGTCAGCTGGTACTCGCGGTAGCCGAGGAAGGTGAAGTGATCGTCGGAGAGCCAGCGCAGCAGCTCACGGGCCTCCTCGACGTCCTGCACCGGCAGGTCGTCGGCGCGCGGCTCGCCCGGCAGCCCCTCGGCGATCCGCAGGGCGGCCTCGCGCATCTTCTCCCAGTCCTCGACGGCCTCGCGGACGTCGGAGAGGACCCGGAGCAGATCGGCGGTCATCTGCTTGAGATCGGCGCGGTCGGTCTCACGGTCGGTCTCGACGTGGATCCACGACTCGGTGAACGCGTCGTGCGGCAGCTCGCGGGTGGCGCGGTCGGAGTGGACGTCGCCGCTGCTGTCGAGAACCTCGATCAGCTTCCCGGTGACGTCGCGGCGGACGACCATCTGGGGGTGGATCACCACATGGATGCCGCGGCCCTGGCGGGAGAGCTCATTGGTGACGGAGTCGACGAGGAAGGGCATGTCGTCGGTCACGACTTCGACGACGGAGTGGGTGCAGGTCCAGCCGTTCTCCTCGACGGTCGGAGTGTGCACCCGGACGTTCGCGGTGCCCTGGGGGCGGTTCTCCGCGAGCCGGTAGTGGGAGAGCGCGGCACCCAGCAGGTCCACCGGGTCGCGGCCTGCGAGGTCCTCGGGAGCCGTGTGGAGGTAGTAGCGCTGGAGGTACGCCGTGAGGGCCTCCGGGGTGAGGCCCTGAACCGGTTGTTGACTTCCGGCCGGGCTGTTCTCAGCTACCCGGGCAGCCCTTTCGAGCAGCTCGGCCTTGGCTTCGTCCAGCTTGGTCTGCATGTCCTCTGGCTCCTGTCGCGCGCCGTTGCGTGACGTTGGTTGCGGAAATCGGCATCACGTCGCGACGCGGGATGTCCGCTCGGTGTCGACGGTATGCCTTGCTGAAAGGTGAACGGGCCGGAAGGGGCGATTCTCGTCGTGTGGCCCCGGCCCAGGAAATCAGCGACCGCCCGGGCACGGTGGCACACCGGGCTCATGACAGAGGCTTCGCTGCCCCTGCGAAGGCCCCTCCACCCCGTTGCGGGGAGAGGAGGGCATATCGCGCTGATCACGGGACAAGGCTATCGCCCTTCCCCAGGGAGCCGTCATGGGCCGTTTGTGTACAAAACCTGGACTGGAAGTTTGACGTTCCGGACAGCGACGTGGGCCCTCTTGGCAAACCCACCTTCGCCGTGCAGGTTGGGCCCCGAGGGGAACGAAACGGACAGCCCGGAGGTGGGAGCCATGGCGGCCAAGATCCTGATCGTGACCGGTGACGCGGCGGAGTCCCTGGAGGTGCTCTACCCGTACCAGCGGCTTCGCGAGGAGGGCTACGAGGTCCACATCGCGGCTCCCAGCCGCAAGAGGCTGCGCTTCGTGGTGCACGACTTCGAGGAGGGCTTCGACACCTACACCGAGAAGCCCGGCTACACCTGGCCCGCCGACCTGGCCTTCTCCGAGGTGGAGCCGAGCCAGTACGTGGCGCTGGTGATCCCCGGCGGACGGGCACCGGAGTACCTGCGCAACGATCCGGAGCTGCGGAAGGTCCTCAAGGCGTTCTTCGACTCCGACAAGCCCGTGGCCCAGATCTGCCACGGGCCGCTGCTCACAGCGGCCGTCGACGGGCTCAGCGGACGCCGCGTGACCTCCTATCCGGCTCTGGAGCTGGACATGCAGATGGCGGGTGCCTCCTTCCAGGACGCGGAGGCGGTGGTCGACGGGACGCTGGTGTCCGCCCGGGCCTGGCCGGACCACCCGGCGTGGATGCGCGCGTTCCTGGCCGTGCTCCGGACGAAGGCCCCCGTGTCCTCCTGAGGCTCTCCGCCCCGCCTGCGCGGACGGCCCGGACACCGGCGCACGCGCTGCCGCCCCGGGCCCGCGCGGGCCGGCGTGCCTCGGCTCCGGTGCGTCTGTGCACGGTCGGTGCCCCGCTCGCCGGCTCGCCGTGAGGCGCCGCGGGCGGGGCGGGGCTCCCCGGCTGTCACCGGCGCCTCCAGCCCCTTCCGCGCCGCTGACGCCCCAGGCCTCCGCGGCGCTGCCGACCCCCTCCGAGACGGCCGCTCCGCGGAGGCCTGGGGCGCCGGATACTCCCGGCAGAGGACGACCGCCCGCCACCCGCCACGGAGCCCGCTCGCCCGCGCGGACGGCACCGCCCTCCCCACGCTCCGCACAGCCGGCTGCGGATCCCCCGTACGTCCTGATCACGTCGACCTCCCGATGTCCCGGACGCTCCCCCTCGAAGCGCCGACACATCTGGTACACCGCTCGGCCCTCCGAGGTTCCCGATCGACGGCGCCTCCCGGGATCGCGATCCTCAGGACCCCCGAACCTCAGGCCCCCGAACCTCAGGGCCCCGGACCTCAGGGCCCCCGAAGCACGGCACCCCACCGTCACCGGCAACCACTCAGTCCTCAGACGCACCACCGCGCCCGTCTCAGCCGTACAGATCCTCTGCCGCCTCGACGGCCTCCGACAGGCTGTCGACCACCGGAACGCCGGCCGTCTCCAGGCTGGCCCGGCTGTGCGAGCCCCCCGTGTACAGCACCGCCCTGGCCCCCACGTGTGCCGCCGCGATCGCGTCGTCGACCGCGTCCCCGATCACCACGATCCGCTGCCGGACAGCACCGTCCATGGCGGCGAGGTGCCGCTCCATGTGCTGCGCCTTGCCGGTGTGCGACGGTCCGATCCGGCCGTCCACCCGGAGGAAGAGCTGCTCGATGCCGTGGGTGCGCACGATCGGTATCAGCTCCTCGTGCGGCGCCAGTGAACACAGCGACTGCGTGAGCCCGGCGGCCTGCCGGTCGGCCAGCAGCTGCTCGGCGCCCTCGGTGAGGGCCGCGCTCTCCGCCCGGGACCAGTAGTGCCGGTGGAAGGCCGCGTCCATGACCTCCCACTCCTCCGTGGTGGGCACCCGCCCCATCAGCCGCTCGTAGAACCGCGGCACCGGTACGCAGTAGAGATCCCGGTAGCGGGCAAGGGTGATCGGCGGCAGACCGATCTCCGCGAACGAGGCGTTCGTCGCCCCGATGACCGCGTCGATGTCGTGGAACAGCGTCCCGTTCCAGTCCCAGACGATGTGCGTCCCGTGCTTCCCCATGCCCAGAACGGTACCCAGCCGGTACGACACTCCAGTCCGGCACCGGCCGGTCCGGGCTCCGGCACCGGCCCCGACACCGGTTCCGCCCCGGTGGGGCCAGTGGCGATCCGGCCGGTCAGCCGAGGAGCGAGGGGATCTCCTGGACCGCGTACCAGAGCAGCTCGTGGTCCTCGGCGCCGTCCACGGTGAACTGCGCGTCGTCGTCCCCCAGGTCCGCCGCGCCCAGGGCCGCGGCAGCGGCGGTCACGTCCCGCTCCGCGTCAGAGGAGTCGAGGTGCACCGCGGCGGCCTTGGCCAGGGCGACCGGCTGGGCGATGCGGACGGCGCCGAGCGCCGACGGGTCCAGGCCGCGGTCCGGGTCGGCGACGGCGGCGCCGTCCGGGACGTCCACGGCCACCACGACCCGGCGGCGCGGAAGCTGCGGGTCCGTGGCGAGCTGCCGGAGCGAGGCCTGGGCGGCGCGGCTGAGCGCCGCGTACTCCAGTTCCTCGATGTCGTCGGAGACGTACCACTCGCGCAGCGCGGGCGTCACGGCGAAGGCGTCCAGCGGGCCGGGCCCCAACTCGCCCGCCTTGTGCGCCGCAGCGAGGCCGGGGAGGGTCGTGGGGACGTAGACGCGCATGGCTGTCGCTTTCGTGAGGGCGCTGGAGCGGTGATCGAGTGGAACGCCCCGCCAGCATACGGGCGATGGTCCCCCTTCGGGGTGCACGGGGCGGGCCCGGCCGGGCCGCAACCGGCCCTGAACGCGGCATTCCGTCCTTGCCACGCCGTCCGGTGGACCGGCTTTCCTCAGGCCCCCACGCCGCCGACGTGCGGCGCCGTGCCGTACCGCGGCGTCCGATGACCCCCTCGTCACCCGGATAGGTGAATCCGATCGGTGCGGCCCGGTCGGCGCCTCCGTCCTTGCAAGGCGTCGAGCAGGCCCGTTAGAAGTCTTCGCATTGAAGCTACCGCCCGGTATACGCGCCGGGCCGATGCCGCGGGGGCACACATGGATCACGACAGGAACAGAACCTCGGCTCGCACGACCGACCGCCGGGCCGCCGGCCGCCGGACCGCCGGGGACCGGAACACCGGGAGCGGGGCCGCCGGAAGCCAGGGCCCCGGGCGGCGGCGCACCGCCGGGAGTGTGCCGCCCGGGCGCCGGGACTCACGCCGGCCCGGCGCTCCCGGCACGGCACCGTTGGCGGCCCTGCGGCGGCGGGAGCGGGAACGACAGCCCCGGTACTGGTTCGCCGACCGGCTGCTGCTGACCCTGAGCGGGCAGAAGCCCGTCCACTGGATGCTGGGGCACACCCTGGGCGGCGCGTACGACCAGTTGGTGCGGCTGGCCCCGCTGGCCCCGCTGCGGCCGTCCGGTCCCGCATCGCCCGGCCCTGGGCCGTCCGGTCCCGCATCGCCCGGTCCGGTGCCGTACATCGGCCGCTGCGACGAATACCGTCCGGAGCCCGGTGTCATCGAGGCGTTCGCCCGGATCGTGTACGGGGACCGTGTCCGGGCGCTGGCCTTCCGGCTGGAGCAGGGCCCCGACGACCGCTGGCGCTGCTCCGCCGTGGAACTCGGCCTGCCGGCGCTGACGCCATGACCGAGTCGGCGCCATGACCGGACCGGCGAGCTGCCGACGGCCGGCGCGACCGTCCGCACCGGCCGTCGGCAGGGCCCCCCCCGCGCCCGCCCCGGGGGGGGCCGCCCCCGCCCCCCCCCCCCCCGGGACG
>NZ_JBEOXS010000109.1:0-10727 GCF_040296705.1 Streptomyces sp. NPDC002055 | reverse complement strand
CGCCCCGGGGGCGCGCCGTCCGCCGCTCAGGCGGACGGCGCCCGGCCCACCAGTTCCCGCAGCACGTCCTCCAGGGTGACGAGTCCGACGGGCCGCCCGTGCTCACCGATCACCGCCGCCAGATGGGTCCCGCTGCCCCGCATCGCGGCCAGCACGTCGTCCAGCGGTGTCGACGCCTTCACCCGGGCGATCGGGCGCATGGCCGGCGGTGCGAACGGCACCTCCCGCTGCCGCGCGTCCAGCGCGTCCTTGACGTGCAGGTAGCCGAGAATCCGGCCGTCCTCGTCGGTGACGGGGAAGCGGGAGAAGCCGGACTCGGCGCAGAGCCGCTCCAGCTCCTCGGGCGTGACACCCAGTGATGCCGAGACCACCCGCTCCACCGGCAGCACGACCTCGCCCACCGGGCGTCGCCCCAGCTCCAGAACGTCCCTGAGGCGCTCGGTGGAGCGGTCGTCCAGCAGACCCGCCGCGCTGGAGTCGGCCACCATCCGCGCCAGCTCGTCGTCCGAGAACGAGGCGGACACCTCGTCCTTCGGCTGCACCCGCAGCAGCTTCAGCAGGGTGTTGGCGAAGCTGTTGATCGTGAAGATCACCGGCCGCAGGGCCCGGGCCAGCGCCACCATGGGCGGGCCGAGCAGCAGCGCCGAGCGGACCGGCTCGGCCAGCGCCACGTTCTTCGGGACCATCTCGCCGAAGAGCATGTGCAGATACGTCGCGGCGGTGAGCGCGATGACGAACGAGATGGGGTGGACCAGCCCGTGCGCCACGCCGACGGCGTCGAACAGCGGGGCCAGCAGATGGGCGATCGCGGGCTCGGCGACCACACCCAGCACCAGGGTGCACAGCGTGATGCCCAGCTGAGCCGCGGCCAGGAGCGCCGAGACGTGCTGCAGGCCCCACAGCACACTGCGCGCCCGCCGGTCGCCCTCGTCGGCGAGCGGTTCCACCTGACTGCGCCGGACCGAGATCATCGCGAACTCGGCCCCCACGAAGAAGGCGTTGGCGACCAGCGTCAGCAGGCCGATGAAGATCTGGAGCGCGGTCATCGGCCGGCCTCCTCGGAGCTGTCGCCGTCGCCGTCGCCGTCGGGGAGGGGGGCGTGCAGCCGGACCCGGGCCGCCCGGCGGCCGGTGGCGTCGACCACGCCGATCCGCCACCCGACGGCCTCCACGGTGTCACCGGCCACCGGGATCCGGCCCAGCTCGGTCGCCACCAGCCCGGCCAGCGTCTCGTACGGCCCCTCCGGGGCGCGCAGTCCGATGGCCCGCAACTGGTCGACGCGGGCCGCGCCGTCGGCGTCGTACACCGCGCGGCCCTCCTCGTCGGTGCCGGCCGGAGCCAGGTCGGGGGTCTCCAGCGGGTCGTGCTCGTCGCGGACCTCGCCGACGACCTCCTCGACGATGTCCTCCAGGGTGACCACGCCGGCCGTGCCGCCGTACTCGTCGATGACGACGGCCATGCCCTGCTTGCCGGAGAGCTGGTCCAGCAGCCGGTCCACCGGCAGCGACTCCGGGACGAGCAGGGGCTCGCGCAGGACCTCGGAGACCGGGTGCCGCGGGCGCCGGCCGGCGGGCACGGCCAGCACGTCCTTGAGGTGCGCGATGCCGACGACCGTGTCCAGGCTGCCCCGGTAGACCGGGAAGCGGGACAGGCCGGTCGCCCGGGTGGCGTTGGCGATGTCCTCCGCCGTCGCCTGCACCTCCAGCGCGACGACCTGGACCCGCGGGGTCATGACGTTCTCCGCCGTCAGATCGGCGAGCGTGAGCGTCCGGACGAAGAGTTCCGCGGTGTCGGCCTCCAACGCCCCCTCCTCCGCGGAGTGCCGGGCGAGGGCCACGAGCTCCTGCGGACCGCGGGCGGAGACCAGTTCCTCGGTGGGCTCCAGCCCCATCCGGTGCACCAGGCGGTTGGCGCTGTTGTTGAGGTGGCCGATCAGCGGACCGAAGAGCCTGCTGAACGCGCGCTGCGGGCCGGCGACCCGCTTGGCGACGGGCAGCGGGCGGGAGATGGCCCAGTTCTTGGGAACCAGCTCACCGACGACCATCAGCAGCACGGTGGAGATCGCGGTGCCCAGGACCAGCGCGGTCGAGGCGGAGGCGGAGGCGGGCAGCCCAATGGCCTCCAGCGGGCCGGTGAGCAGCCGGCCGAGGGACGGCTCCGCGAGCATGCCGATGACCAGGCCGGTGACCGTGATCCCGAGCTGGGCTCCGGAGAGCTGGAACGTCAGCGTCCGCACGGCCTGCAGCGCGCTGTCCGCCCCGCGCTCGCCGTCGGCGGCGGCCCGCTCCAGCACACTGCGCTCGATGGTGGTCAGCGAGAACTCGGCCGCGACGAAGACGCCGCAGGCGAGCGTCAGGAGCAGAGCCAGCGCGAGCAGCAGCACTTCGGTCATCGGGTCACCTCCGTCCCATGATCCGGCAGGGAGGTGCGGACGGCGCGATGTACGCGACGGTGCTGGCGGTATGCGCGACGGTGATGACGGGGAGGCTCGCCCATGGGCGGACGCTCACGACCTTTCCGGAAGCTGCGGCGGAACACCCATGGTAAAGGGTCGGCAAAGTCCGTGGGGGTGTTCACCGTGCACCGGCCGGCGGTCAGTGCTCCAGGTGTTTGACCCAGCGGCTCCACTGCGGCTCCGGCCCGTATCCGGCCGCCCGCCACGCCGGGTGGGCCGCCGCGTTGTCGTCGAGCACCATCGCGTCCCCCCGCCGGCCGCCCAGGGAGACGAAGCGCTCCTCGGCCGCCCGGAGCAGCGCCGTCGCCACGCCGCGCCGCCGGTGGTCCGGGTGCACGGCGAGCCGGTAGAGGTGGCAGCGCCATCCGTCGAAGCCCGCGATCACCGTGCCCACGAGCTCCCCCGCACGCTCGGCGAGCAGCAGGGAATCGGGGTCGCGGTCGACGAGCCGGGCGAGACCGCCGGGGTCGTCGCTGATGCTGGTGCCCTCCGCGGCCTCCTTCCAGAAGGCCAGGACGGGGTCGAGGTCGGAGAGAGTCGCGGGTCGAATACGAAGATCACTCACCGCTTCATCCCAACAGCCCACGGACCGGGGCGGCAACCGGATTCCGGTGATCCGCCGGCGGCTCCCGGCCGACGCCGACAGCTCGTGAGCACCTCGGCCGACGCGGGCAGCTCTTGAGCACCTCGGCGGTCGCCGGGTCGGTGACGACCAGCCGACCGCCGTCCCGCGGGCGCAATACCCGCCCCGGATCACTCGTGGGCAATGGCCGCCAGGACGTTCATCCTCGACGCCCGCAGCGCGGGCAGCAGGGCGGCGGCGAGCCCGACCACCACGGAGCCGACCACCACCGCCACGACCGTCGTCCAGGGAATCGCGAGCGCCTTCATCCCCTGGAGCGCCAGCACCTGCTGGATCGCCAGCCCCCAGACCAGCCCCAGCCCCAGGCCCAGCACCGCACCGAACACCGCGATCACCACCGACTCCAGGCGGATCATCCGGCGCAGTTGGCGCCGGGACAGTCCGATGGCCCGCAGCAGACCGATCTCCCGGGTGCGTTCGACGACCGACAGCGCCAGGGTGTTCACCACCCCGAGCACCGCGATCACGATGGCCAGCCCCAGCAGCGCGTACACCAGGTACAGCAGGACGGCGATCTGGTCGCGGACCAGGTCCTTGTAGTCGGCCCGGTCCCGCGCCTGCACCTGCGGGAACGGCTCCAGCGCCCGCTCCAGCCGCTCCCGCAGCACCGGCGGATCGGTGCCCGGCGCGGCATTGACGTACAGCGCGGAGTCCTGGCCGCCGGGCAGGTACTTCTCCAGGGTGCCCATGCCCAGGAAGAAACCGCCCCGGGTGCCCAGCCCTTCGGCCGTCTCCTGCTCGGTGAGCGCGGCCACCGTCAGCCGGGCCGCGCGGTGCGTCCGGAAGGAGACGTCCAGGACGTCGCCCCGGTCGATGCCGTGCCGCTCGGCGAACCGCCGCTCGACCGCGATCCGGTCCGGCGCCAGCGCCGCGGCGGTGTTCCCGCTCGCGTACTCCACGTTCGCGACCCGGTCGAGCCCCGGATCGAACGCTCCCGCCGAGGTCCGGATCCGGCCGCCGTCGGGCAGGTCGACCCGCATCGGCGCGAACCGCTGGCGCACCACCAGCCCCACGCCCCGCACCGCCCGCGTCCGTTCGGCGATCTCCTCCGGGAAGGGCTGGAAGGTACGGTTCTGCACCACGAAGTCGGAGCCGAGGGTCTTGTCGATCTGCTGGTCGAAGGACCGGGTCATCGACGCACCGGCCACCGACAGCCCGGTGACCAGGGCGAGCCCCACCATCAGCGCCGCCGCGGTCGCCCCGGTGCGGCGCGGATTGCGCAGCGCGTTGCGCCGGCTCAGCAGCCCCACCGGCCCGAAGAACCGGGGGAACGCCGCCCCCAGCACCCGGATGACCGGACGGACCAGCAGCGGGCCCGCCACGACCATCGCCACCAGCGTCAGCCCGACCCCGAGCAGCAGCAGGAACGCCGCCGCCGACGTCTCCGTCGCCGCCGCGCAGCCCGCCAGCGCCGCCGCGCCGGCCGCGCCGAGCAGCGCCCCCGCGACTGCCCGGATCCGCAACGGCCGCCCCACGCCCGCCACTTCGGCATCGGCGAGCGCCGCCATGGGGGAGACCCGGGCCGCCCGGCGGGCGGGCAGATACGCGGCGACGAACGTGACCCCCACGCCCACCGCGTACGCCGAGACCGGCGCCGTCCACCGGATCACCATGTCCGCCGCGTCCAGCCGCATGCCCAGCAGACTCATCAGCGCGATCAGCCCGGCCGCCAGACCGATGCCCCCGACCAGACCGAGCGTGGAGCCCGTCAGGCCGAGCAGAACGGCCTCCGCGAGCACCGAACGGCGCACCTGCCGGCGGTCCGCGCCCAGCGCCCGCAGCAGCCCCAGCTCCCGGGTGCGCTGGGCGATCAGCATGGAGAAGGTGTTGACGATCAGGAAGATCCCGACCAGCACCGCGACCCCGGCGAAGCCCAGCATCACGTACTTGATCACGTCCAGGAAGCCGCCCAGCTGGGCGGTGGCGGACTGGGCCTGCTCGCCGCGCGTCCGGATGTCGTAGCGCGGACCGAGCTCCGCCGCGATGCGCTGCTTCAGCGCCCGGTCACCGGTCCCCGGCTCCGCCGTGACCTTGATGGAGGTGGCCGCCCCCGCCTTCCCCAGCAGCCGGCTCTGCGCCGTCGGCGTGTCGAGGGCGATCAGCGCCGCGCCCGGGTTGGTCGTCGTGAAGGTCATGATCCCCACGACCCGTACCCGGAACGAGCCGGGGGCGGCGACCAGCCGCAGGGTGTCGCCGACGGACACGCCCTTGCGCCGCGCGGTGTCCGCGTCGATCAGCGCCTCGCGCGGGCCGTGCGGGGCGTGGCCGCCGGTCAGCTCGACGGGGCGCTGCTCGCCGGGGCTCCAGTCGGTGGCGACGGTGGGGGCGCCGGTGGTCGGTCCGACCGGCTCGTTCCGGGCGTTCACCGCGGTGATGTTCTGCACCCGTACGTCGGCCCGGGCGTCGGCCACGCCGGGCACCGCCGCGACCCGGTCCCGCAGCCGCGCGGGCAGCGTCGGGATCTGCCCGGACATCGGCCCGCCCGACTCCTCGAACGCCGACTTCGGCACCACCGTGACGTCCGCCGCCGTGGAGGCGAACAGCCGGTCGAACGTGCGGTTGACGGTGCCCGAGAAGATCAGGCTGCCGGCGACGAAGGCCACCGACAGGGTGACCGCGAGCGCCGACAGCAGCAGCCGCCCCTTGTGCGCGAGGAAGCTGCGCAGCGTGGTCCGCAGCACCGGGCGCTCAGCCTTTCCCGCTCGTGGACACGGAGTCGAACCGCTTCATCCGCTCCAGCACGGCCGCCGCCGTCGGGTGCGCCAGCTCGTCCACGATCCGCCCGTCCGCCAGGAACAGCACCCGGTCGGCGTGGGCCGCCGCCCCGGGGTCGTGGGTCACCATCACCACCGTCTGGCCCAGCGCGTCCACCGCCTCCCGCAGGAAGCGCAGCAGCTCGAGGCCGGACCGCGAGTCGAGATTGCCGGTCGGCTCGTCCGCGAAGATCAGCTCCGGGCGGGACGCCAGCGCCCGGGCACAGGCCACCCGCTGCTGCTGCCCGCCGGACAGCTGGGCCGGCCGGTGCTTCAGCCGGTCCCGGAGCCCCAGGGCGTCGATCACCCGGTCGAGCCACTCCTGCTCCGGTGCGCGGCCCGCGATGTCCATCGGCAGCGTGATGTTCTCCGCCGCGTTCAGGGTGGGCAGCAGGTTGAAGGACTGGAACATGAAGCCGACCCGGTCCCGCCGCAGCCGGGTCAGCTCCCGGTCGTTGAGCCCGGTGATCTCGGTGCGCCCCAGCCACACCTGGCCCGCCGACACCGTGTCCAGCCCTGCCAGACAGTGCATCAGCGTGGACTTGCCGGACCCCGAGGGGCCCATCACCGCGGTGAAGCGGCCACGGTCGATGGTCACATCCACCGCGTCCAGCGCGAGGACGGCCGTCTCGCCCGAGCCGTACGCCTTGGTGAGCGCCGCGGCCCGCGCGGCGACGTCCGGTGCCGCCGCCGCGCCCGACGCCGGGTCCGCCGCAGATGTGGACAAGGCCGCCTCCCCGAACCGGGATGTACCGTCCGTACGCGCCTGAGCGTAGGCCCGTACCGGCCGGAGCGGCATCCCCTCGGCGGGCGGATTCGGCGCGTCGCGCGCACCGCCCGCCCCCGGGGCCCCGGAGCGCCCCCGCGTCCCCCGCCGCCCCGCGCCCGACCGGGCGCCGGCACCGGCCGCGCTTGCCGGAGCTAGCGGGGGAGCGCTAGCTTTAAGGGGTGGCGAAGACACAGCTCAACGTGCGGGTGGACGAGAGCACGGCGGAGACGGCCCGGCAGCGTGCTCTCCAGAGGGGGCTCAGCATGAACCGTTACATCGAGGAGCTCGTCCGGCAGGACGCCGGTGAGGTCGGGCACACCTTCGTCGAAGCCGCCGCCGACTTCATGAAGCAGTACGAGAACGTGTTCGCCGAGGAGTTCGGCGAGGAGCGCGGCACCCGGCAGAACTCCCTTCCCGGAGACGACCCCCGCACCACCACGTGACGCTCCGCATCGATCTCGCCTGGCTCCTCATGATCGCTGAGCGCAACACCCCCGGAGACCCCCAGGTCACCGACTGGGGTGCCCTGGTGGCCGCGGTCAGCCGGCACGACGCCGAGATATTCGGCGTACCGGTCTACGCCGATCCCCAGGACCGCGCCGCCGCCCTGCTGCAACTGCTGCTGCACGTACCGGCCCTGGAGCGGTCGAACGCGATGTTCGCCTCCGCCGTCGCCTACGCCTATCTCGTCGCCAGCGGACTCAAGGTCACCACCTCGCCCGAGCAGGTCCGTGACCTGGCCCGGCTGGTGAAGGACGGCACGGCCGACGTCCGGGCCATCGCCGAGGAACTGCGCACCTGGAGCCGTTAGGCGCACGCACGCCGTCGGCTGCCCGAATCCCGGCCTGTTCCGGGCCCGCCCGGGCGGACGGCCGGTTCGCGCGGGCGCCGGAGCCCGCTCGGTTCACGCTTTGCGCGCCGTCCCCAGCACATGGGAGGAGGACGGCAGCACCGGACCGCCCTCGGGGACGCGCAGCCGCCGGTACTCCACCGGTTCGAACCCCGCGGACCGCAGGGCGGCCAGGGTGTCCCGGCCCGTATGGCAGCCACCGAACAACAGGGGCCAGACCGTACGGTCGAGCGTCTGCTGGGTGAACGCCATGCCGCGTCCCTCCGCCCGGACGTGCTCGAAGAAGCGCAGCTCGCCGCCGGGCCGCAGCACCCGGTGGACCTCGCTGAGCGCCCGCGGCAGATCCCGGACGCTGCACAGGACGAGCGAGGCGACCGCCGCGTCGAACGCCTCGCTCTTCACGGGCAGCGCCTCCGCCGTGCCCGGGACGACGTCGACCGGGACGTCCGAGCGCAGCGCGGCCTGCGCTGCCAGCCTCCGCAGATGGCGTTCCGGCTCGATCGCCACCACCTCGGACACGGCCCCGGGGTAGTGGGCGAAGTTCAGCCCGTTCCCCGCGCCGAGCTCGATCACCCGCCCGGACAGCCCGGCGAGCAACGCGTCCCGGTGCGCGGCGATCCCGGCCCTGTCCTCGGCGGCGGTGCTGAGCCGGGCGTAGAAGCGGGCGAAGAGCGGGTGGTGCACGGCGTCCCGGGGAACCGTGCTGCGACGCAGACCCATGGCAGGTCCCTTCTCCCGGCGGCGGGCGTCACCCGGAATTCTCCCCCGGCGGGGCGGGCTTGCACCGTTCCGTACGGAGGAGGTGTCCGGCCCCGGTCGCCCGGTCCGGCGGCCGGCCTCGGCCGCCGGAGCACCGGGCCCCTCGGTCGCGGTCCGAGGGCGCCGCCGGCGGGCGCCGCGCCGCACCGGCCGGTGTCCTACTCCGGCGCCATGCCCGCGGTGAAGCTCCGGGCGCACCAGGTGCCGCCCAGCTCGGGCCCCAGCCACCCCGGTGCCCCGGCGCGGAAGTCCGCGGGGCTCAGTGCTCCCGCCCGCTGCGGAACGGCGCCCGCCAGCGGCGCGTCCGCCACCTCCGGCAGTTCCGCGAGGTTGCAGCGGTCCGCCAGGTCCGGATCGTCGGGCCAGCTGCCGATCACCACGCCCGCACAGGTCAGCCGCCGTGCCCGCAGGGCCTCCGCGGTCAGCGTCGTCGCGTTCAGCGTGCCGAGCCCCGCGGTGGTGACGACCAGCACCGGGGCGGACAGCAGCCGCGCCGCGTCGGCCAGCGTCGCCCCCTGCTCGTCGAACCGGACGAGCAGCCCGCCCGCCCCCTCGACCAGGACGAGATCGTGCTCGGCCGCCAGCTTCTCCGCGGCCTCGGCGATCCGGTCGGGGCGGACCGGGGCCAGCCCGGCGCGCCGGGCGGCCGTGGAGGGGGCCAACGGCTCCGGGAAGCGGGCCAGTTCGGCCGTGGTGAGCCGGCCGGCGAGCCGCGCGACCTCCGCGGCGTCGCCGGGCTCGTCCGGGCCGACGCCGGTCTGGGCCGGCTTCAGCACCGCCACCGAGCGGCCCGCCGCCAGCGCCGTGGCGGCCACGGCGGCGGTCACCACCGTCTTGCCGATCTCCGTGCCCGTCCCCGAGACGACCACAACTGCCATGTCGTTCCTCCGCCTTCCGGTCCGCCGGGTCCTCCGGGCGCACCGCCGTACTCCGGCCCCACCGAAAGCGGTGGGGCCGGCCGTCAGCCCGCGGCCGCGGCCGCGTACACGGCCGCACCGATCCGGGCCAGATCCTCGTCACCCGTGATGTAGGGCGGCATGGTGTAGATGAGGTCGCGGAACGGCCGCACCCACACCCCTTCGCGAGCCGCCGCCCGGGTCGCCGCCGCCATGTCCGCCTCGTGGTCGAGCTGGACGACCCCGATCGCGCCGAGGACGCGTACGTCCCGGACCGTGGGGAGCTCCCCGGCCGGCGCCAGGCCCGCACGCAGCCCGGCCTCGACGCGCTTCACCTCGCCCTGCCAGTCGTGGGAGAGCAGCAGATCGACCGAGGCCAGCGAGACCGCCGCGGCGAGCGGATTGGCCATGAACGTCGGGCCGTGTGCGAGGACGGGCACCTCGCCCCGGGAGATGCCGTCGGCCACCCGGGACGTGCAGAGCGTGGCCGCCATCGTCAGATAGCCGCCGGTCAGCGCCTTCCCCAGGCACAGCACATCCGGGGAGATGCCCGCGTGCTCCGCCGCGAACAGCGTGCCCGTGCGGCCGAAGCCCGTGGCGATCTCGTCCAGGATCAGCAGGACGTCGTGCTCGTCGCAGGCCTCCCGCAGCACGCGCAGGAAGTCGGGGGAGTGGAAGCGCATCCCGCCCGCGCCCTGCACCACCGGCTCGACGATCACCGCGGCCAGCTCGTCGGCGTGCCGGGCGATCAGCTCCCGCAGATGCCGTGCGTACGCCTCGTCGGGCTCGGCGTCGAAGCCGGACGGCGGGGCGTCGGCGAAGACCTGCCGCGGCAGGGTGCCGGACCACAGGTGGTGCATCCCGCCCTCCGGGTCGCACACCGACATCGGCTGCCAGGTGTCACCGTGGTAACCGCCCCGCCAGGTCAGCAGGCGCTGCTTCGCCGGGCGGCCGACCGAGCGCCAGTACTGGCGGCACATCTTCACCGCGACCTCGACCGACACCGAGCCGGAGTCGGCCAGGAAGACGTGCTGCAGCGGTTCCGGGGTGATCTCCACCAGCCGGGCGGCCAGCCGGACCGCGGGCTCATGGGTGAGCCCCCCGAACATCACATGGCTCATCCGGTCCAGCTGGGCGCGCGCCGCCTCGTTCAGCACCGGGTGGTTGTAGCCGTGGACGGCGGACCACCACGACGCCATGCCGTCGATCAGCTCGGTGTGCCCCTCGACCGGTTCCGCCAGGCGCAGCCGGACCCCGGCCGCGGACTCCACGACCAGCGGGTCCTGCCGCCCCGGCATCGGGCCGTACGGGTGCCAGACGTGCTGCCGGTCCAGGGCGAGGAGCTCGCCCGTGGTCAGCGGCTCAGGCATTGGGCGCGACGTCCGTCCCCGCCCCGCGGCGGCGCACCGCGACCAGGTCCGACCGGACGTCGCCCGGCGCGGCCTGCGCGGGCAGCGGCTCGGTGCCGGCCTCCGCGACAGGCTCGGTCCCGGCGTCCGCGGCCGGTGCCGGATCGTGGCGGTGGGCACGACGGCGGTGCGGGCCCTGGAGTCGGCGGCCTCGCCGTCGGGTGTGGTGCGCCCCGCCGCCGGCTGGACGGAT
>NZ_JBEOXS010000108.1:0-11872 GCF_040296705.1 Streptomyces sp. NPDC002055 | reverse complement strand
CCGGAAACTTCCGTGTATTTGTGGCCCCCAGGGCCGTAAATATACGTTCCGGAACCCCCACCCCGCAGGCCCCGGCCCCCGGCCCCCGGCCCCACCCGCACCCCGCACGCAGAACCCGCACCCGGGGTCACCCCCTCACCCCACCCCCACGACGCCCCGCACCCGGGGTCACCCCCTCAGGTCCGCAGATACGACGCCCCGTTGAGATCGAGCACCGTCCCCGAAGCCCACTGCGCCTGCGGCGACGCGAGCCACAGCACCGCGTCCGCGACCTCGCCGGGCCGGGCGACCCGCCCGAACGGACTCTGCACGCGGATCTCCTCGCCCTCCGGCCCGGTGAGCCGGTGGGCGACCCGCTCGGTCTCGACGAACCCGGGCGCCACGGAGGCCACCGCGATGCCGTACGGGGCCAGGGCCACGGCCAGGGACTGGCCGAGCGCGTGCACCGCGGCCTTCGTCGCCCCGTACGCCGGATGATCGGGCTCACCCCGGAACGCACCGCGCGAGCCGATGTTGACGATCCGCCCGCCCGTCCGCTGGGCGATCATCCGCTGGGCGGCGAGATGGCTGGCATTCGCCGTGCCCACCACGTTGACGGCCGTGTGCCGCTGCCACGCGGCGGACCACTCGGCGTAGAGCGTGGCGGCCGGCGGGTGCGGGGCCATGATGGCCGCGTTGTTCACCAGCACGTCGATGCCGCCCAGCGCCCGGGCCGCCGCGTCCACGAGCGCCTCGGTCTCCTCCGGGTCCGACAAGTCGCCGCCGACCAGGGCGTGCCCCGAGCCCGGCAGACCGGCGAGGGTCGCCTCGGCCTCCTCGCGGCTGGTCCCGTAGTGGACGGCGACCTGGTCACCGTTGGCGGCGAACGCGTGGGCCACCGCGCGCCCGACGCCCCGGGCCGCCCCGGTGACCAGGACGCGCCGCCCACGGCCCGGGAAGTCGGGGATCACCGGGGCGGGTTCCGGTTCGGGCACCGTCAGGTCCGGCTCCGGGAGGGGCGGGCCGGACACGGGCCGCGGGACGGCTTCCGACGCGGTTCCCGTGGGGGCCTGCGGTGCCGCCTCCGGCATGCCTCCCGGCAGAGATGGGGTCATGGTGCTTCCCTCCTGCGATCCTGCGATCAGTTCGGGCCGGTTCAGCGTAGGAGCCCGGCGGCCCGCCCCGGGCTCGCGCAACGCCTACCCACCCGGCTCCCGCCGCAGGCGATCGGGCAGCATGGGCGGTCACAGCCGTACGACCAGGAGGACCCCCCATGAGCTCGGGCCCCAAGCCGGAGATACTCGCCGCGTTCGAGGCGGCCAAGGGCTTCATGCCGGTGGACGAGGGCCTGGCCCTGTACGAGGCGGCCACCGAGGCCGCGGTGCGCGGCCTCCCGCTGCTGGAGGTCGGCACCTACTGCGGCCGCTCGACCCTGCTGCTGGCCGACGCCGCGCGCGAGGGCGGCACGGTCGCCGTCACCGTCGACCACCACCGCGGGTCCGAGGAGCAGCAGCCCGGCTGGGAGTACCACGACGCGGACGTCGTGGACCCGGAGGTCGGCCGGATGGACACCCTGCCCACGTTCCGCCGCACCCTGTTCCACGCCGGGCTGGAGGACCACGTCATCGCGGTGGTCGGCCGGTCCCCGCAGGTGGCGGCGCTCTGGGGGATGCCGCTCGGGCTGGTCTTCATCGACGGCGGCCACACCGACGAGCACGCCACGGCCGACTACGAGGGGTGGGCCCCGCACGTCGCCCCGGACGGCCTGCTGGTCATCCACGACGTGTTCGCGGACCCGGCCGACGGCGGTCAGGCGCCGTACCGGATCTACCGGCGGGCCCTGGAGTCCGGGGGCTTCAGCGAGGTCTCCCGGGCGGGCTCGCTGCACGTCCTGCGGCGCACCGGGACGGGCGTCTGAACGGTCCGGAGGCGGGCGTCCGAAGGGTCCGGACGGAGGCGGGCGTCGACACGGTCCACGGACGAAGGCGTGCCCCTGAAGGCCCGCGGACGGAGGCAGGGAGGGCCGCCCCAAAAAGCCCACCCACCCAAGCAAAACGACCCAACCACGGAATTCCGCACCACAGCCGACCATTCCCCGCAAACCGAACACCCCAAGGGGCCGACACCGCCACACCGAAGGGGCCGACGCCGCCACACCAGGGGGCAGGTGGCACACAGGCGGGAGGGGCGTCCGGAAGATGCCCTAGCATCACGGAGTGTCCAACGGCAGCCCTCCCTCGCCCCCGCGCAGCCCCGGCGGCACCGCGCTCATCGTTCTGTCCATATTCGTCCCGACCTGCTTCGCCGGCTGGCTGGGCTGGCAGGCCATCGGCGGGACGGACGACGGCCGGGCGAAGGAGGCCGCGTCCCGGCCGTCCGCGGCGGCCCGGACCGACGGCCGCACACCGGAGGGCGGCGAGGAGAAGCCGTCGCGGCGGGCCCCCTCGGCCGGCGCCTCCCGGCCCGGCCCGGACAAGAGCCGCGGCGGGAAGGACACCGGCAGCGGTGACGGTGCGGGGCAGCGGGGCGACTCCCCCGCACCCGACGGCCCCCTGGCCGGCAAGGTCGTGGTGATCGACCCCGGTCACAACCTCCACAACCGCGATCACACCGGCGAGATCGCCAAGTCGGTGGACATCGGCACGCACCGCAAGGAGTGCGACACCACCGGCGCCGCCACCAACTCCGGTTACAGCGAGGCGGCGTTCACGCTCGATGTCTCGCGGCGCATCCGGACCCTGCTCGCGGACCGCGGCGCGACGGTGAAGATGACCCAGGACGACGACCGTCCGTACGGCCCCTGTGTCGACGAGCGCGCCCGGATCGGCAACAAGGCGAAGGCCGACGCCGTCGTCTCGGTCCACGCGGACGGGTCGGTGACCGGCAACCGCGGCTTCCACGTCATCCTCCCGGCGTCCGTCCGGGGCGGCGACGCCGACACCTCCGACATCGTCAAGCCCTCCCGCGAACTCGGCGAGCGGATCGCCGGCATGTTCGTCCGCGAGACCGGCAGCCGCCCGTCCAACTACATCGGCGGGGGTACGGGCCTGGACGTCCGGTCCGACCTCGGCGGGCTCAACCTGTCAACGGTGCCCAAGGTGTTCATCGAGTGCGGCAACATGCGCGACCCCGACGACGCGGCCGATCTGACGAGCCCGAAATGGCGGCAGAACGCGGCCCAGGGCATCGCAAACGGTATCGAGCATTTCCTGAAGAAGTAGGAATCACCGACTCAACAGGGAATTGGCGGGGAAGAGGGGAAATCACCGACGTGTGTGACGTGGCGGACACCCCGCGCAACTGCCCGCTACATTCATCCGTACGATGGGGCCCACCCCCGCGCCGCACGCCCACGCGTACCGGCGACAGCGACACCGACGAGACCGAATAAGGATTAACACGTGAACATCCGCTCCCTCACTCGAGGCGACGGCGTGGTGATCGGAGCAGCGGTGTTGCTGTTCATCGCCTCGTTCCTCGACTTCTACTCCTGCGACACCGAGTTCTGCAGCACGAACGCGTGGGACTCGGATCTGTTCCCGGTACTCCCCTCGCTCTACCTGGCCGGCATCATCGCCGCGGGCCTGATCGTCGGCGCCCGTTTCCTGCCGGCCGGGCGCAAGGTCGCCGGCCTGGGGCTGGACCAGTGGGGCCTGGCGCTCGCGGTGTTCGCCGCCTGGACCGGGCTGTGGACGCTCATGGGCGGGCTGCCCGCGGACAACGGCGTCGGCCAGATCCTCGGAGTGATCGCCGCTGTCGCCCTCGCCGCGGGTGCCGTGCTCAACACCCGCATCCCGGCGCTCCAGGCCGCGCTGATGGGCGCGCCGCGGCCGCAGGCGCCCTCTCCGTACGGTGCGGCGCCGGCGCAGGGCTACGGCTACCCGGGCCAGCAGACCGCCCCGTCCCCGTACGGCGCGCAGGCCGGCCAGCCCGCCCCCCAGCAGTCCTACGGCGGTCAGCAGCAGGCGGCCCAGCCCGGCCCGGCGGCCGGTACGCAGGGCGGCCAGGCGTCGGCCGGCGGCGAGTTCGCCCCGTTCTGGTTCGCGGTGCCGGTCACCCGCCCGCTGTACGCCGAGGACGGCTCGCCGACGCCGATCGCCGAGCTGGCGCCCGGCACCTGGTACCTGGCGGTCGACCAGCGGGGAGCGGCGCTCATCGCGCAGACGCAGGACGGCCGGCGCGGCGTCCTGCAGGACACGACCGGCATTCAGCGCGGCTGATCCGGCCACGGCCCGTAGCTCGCACGGCCCCTCGCCCCTTCCGGGCGGGGGGCCGTCGGCGTATCCGGCCCCCGGTGCCGGTACCCGCCCCGCACGCTGAAGCCCGGAAGCCCCGCGGCCCTGAAACCCCGTGAAGCCCCGCGGTCCTGAAGCCCCGCGGCCGCCGCACCGGCCCGCGGGCACGGCGGGCGTCCCCCGTGCGCGCCGCGGCCGGTTCGCGAGGGGCCGTTGCCTGGGCGTCGGGGCCCCCGTAGAGTCGGCACGTCGGCAGCAATCTGACGCTGCGTCAGCTTCGCAGCTCGCCTCACGGGGTCACACGGGGAGGGGTACGGCATGCGACTCGGCCTCGCGCTCGGCTACTGGGGACGCGGACCCGACCCCGGGCACGTCGAACTCGCCGTCCAGGCCGAGCGGCTCGGCTACGACTCGGTGTGGACGGCGGAGGCCTGGGGCTCCGACGCCTTCACCGCCCTGACCTGGATCGCCGCCCACACCTCGCGCATCCGGCTGGGCACCGCCGTCGCGCAGATGTCCGCCCGCACCCCCACCGCCACCGCGATGCACGCACTGACCCTGGACCACCTCTCGGGCGGGCGGATGATGCTGGGGCTGGGGCTGTCCGGCCCGCAGGTGGTCGAGGGCTGGTACGGGCGGCCGTTCCCGACGAGCCCGCTGACCGCGACCCGCGAGTACGTGGACGTCATACGCCAAGTGCTGCGCCGCGAGGGCCCGGTGGAGCTGGACGGCCGCTTCCACTCCCACCCCTACGGCGGTGCCGGCGCCACCGGCCTCGGCAAGCCGCTGAAGCCGATCACGCATCCGCTCCGCCCCGACCTACCGGTGCTCCTCGGCGCCGAGGGCCCGAAGAACATCGCGCAGACCGCCCGGATCGCCGACGGCTGGCTGCCGCTGTACTGGTCGCCGCTGCGCACCGAGGTCTACGAGGCGTCGCTCGCGGACGCGCCCGAGGGCTTCATGGTGGCGCCGATGGCCCGCGCCCAGGTGTGCGACGACGTGGCCGAAGGACTGCTGCCCGTCAAGGCGATGCTCGGTTTCTACATCGGCGGGATGGGGCACGCGGCCCGCAACTTCCACGCCGACCTGATGGCGCGGATGGGCTTCGAGGAGGAGGCGCGCCGCATCCAGCAGCTCTTCCTCGAAGGCCGCAGGGCGGAGGCGGTGGAGGCCGTGCCGGACGCGTTCGCGGACGAGATTTCGCTGGTCGGACCGCCGGAGCGGATCGCCGAACGGCTCGAACTCTGGCGCAAGGGACGGGTGACGGACCTGCTGGTCACCGCGCCCGACCCGATGACGCTCCAGGTACTGGCCGAGCTGAACAGCTGACCGGCGCGGGTCCCCTCGGCGTTGGCGTTGGCGTTGGCGTTGGCGTTGGCGTTGGCGTTGGCGTTGGCGTCAACCTACGCCAAGGGTTTCCCCCGAACGGGAGGGGCAACACGAGTTCCATGTCAAGACGCCACCGCTCAGGAAGCAACACCGCTGCCACGATCCTGGCCGCCATCGCGGACATCGCCGCCGTGATCCTCGGACTGTGGATCGTCATGTACTGGCTCGACGCGAACCGCGCCAACGACCTGGTCGACTTCGTCCAGGGTGCCGCCCGCTGGCTCGCCGGCTGGTCCCACGACCTGTTCACCGTGGACCCCGACTGGCTGCGCGTGCTGCTGAACTACGGTCTTCCGGCCGTGGTGTACCTCTTCATCGGGCACGCGGCCGCCGGCCGGCTGCGCCGCGCCTGAGCAGCCGCCCGGAGCGGAACTCCGGCGCCGGCCCGGCGCCTCGTTCCCCCGTCTCCTCCGCCTCTCCCCTGGCCCGTTCCGTCCCGTTCCCGGACGGTCCGCTCCTCGTCCCGCGTGACCCGCCACGCCCGCCAACCGGCTGCCGCGACAGGCCCACCGTCACCCGCATCGCTGAACGGCCGCGCTCAGCAGACGCTGCACCGCCGGGCTCACCAGTCGCTGTACGGCCGCGTGCGCTCAGCAGCAGTCCGGTTCGAGGCCGGACGGCAGCCGTTCGCCGCCGAAGACCGCCGTCGTCGCCTCGTCCCCGCCGAGTACGGCGACGGCCAGCAGCAACGACCCCGCGGTCCAGGAGGTGAGCTCCTCCGGCCACACCGCGTCGTCCTCGAAGACGTAGCCCGTCCAGTACATCCCGTTGTCGGACCGCAGGTGCTGGATCCACTGGAGGATCTGCACCGCGCGGTCGGACTCGCCCATCGCCCAGAGTGCGAGGGCGAGTTCGGAGCTCTCGCCGCCGGTGACCCAGGGCCGGTCGGAGACGCAGCGCACCCCGAGGCCGGGGACGACGAAGCGGTCCCACTCGGCCTCGATGCGCTCCTTGGCCTGCGGCCCGGTGACGGCGCCGCCGAGCACCGGGTAGTACCAGTCCATGGAGAACCGGTTCTTGTCGAGGAACCGCTCCGGGTGCCGGCGGATGGCGTGGCCGAGCCAGCCCGCCGCGAGCTCCCAGTCGGGCTGCGCGTCCCCGCGCTGCTCGGCGATGGCCAGGGCACAGCGCAGGGCCTGGTGGACGGAGGCGGAGCCGGTCAGCAGGGCGTCCGCCACGGGCGTCCCGTCCTCCTCCCGCTTCCAGCCGATCTGTCCGCCGGGCTGCTGCAGCGCGAGGACGAACTCGACGGCGGCGTAGACCGTGGGCCACATCCGGTCGAGGAAGGCCTCGTCGCCGGTGGAGAGGTAGTGGTGCCAGACGCCGACGGCCACGTAGGCGACGAAGTTGGTCTCGCGCCCGCGGTCGGTGGGGTCGTCGGCGGCCACGCCGTCGGTGCGGTCGGGGTACGCCGCGTACCAGGAACCGTCGCCGTTCTGGTGGTCGGCGAGCCAGCGGTAGGCGGCCGCGGCGCGCTCGTGCTCGCCGGCGGCGTCCAGCGCCATGGCGGCCTCGACGTGGTCCCACGGGTCGAGGTGGTGCCCGCGGAACCAGGGGATGGCGCCGTCGGCGCGCTGGACGGCGAGAATGCCCGCCACGGTCTGTGCGGCCTGTCCTGCGGTCAGCACTCCGGGCAGGACGAGGCGTTCGGTACGGCCGGGGCTCGTCACGCCTGTGCCTCCGGTCCGTCGCCGAGGGCGCCGTTGGGGGTGTGCGGCTTGGTCGCGTACGCCACGAAGCTCTTGCCGATCAGCGGGTTCAGGGCGCGCTCGGCGACCCGGGTGGCCAGCGGCTTCTTCATGATGTCCCAGACCAGCAGCTGGTGGTACGCCTTGACGGGCAGGGCCTTGTCGTTGTCCACCCCGAAGGCGCACTTGAGCCACCAGTAGGGCGAGTGCAGGCCGTGCGCGTGGTGGGTGCCGTACGGGCGGAGTCCGGCCTCGCGCATCTTCCGCAGGAGTTCGTCGGCGCGGTAGATGCGGATGTGGCCGCCCTCGACCTCGTGGTACTCGTCGGAGAGGGCCCAGCAGATCTTCTCCGGGCCGTAGCGCGGCACGGTCACCGCGATCCGGCCGCCCGGCTTGAGGACCCGGACCATTTCGGCGAGCACGCCCTTGTCGTCCGGTATGTGCTCCATGACCTCGGAGATGATCACGACGTCGAAGCTGTCGTCGGGGAAGGGCAGCGCGAGCGCGTCGCCCTCCATCGCGGTGGCCTCCGCGCCCGCGGGGGCCTCCCCGGCCTCCTTCATGGCGGCGAACCAGGTGGCGACCTCGCGGATCTCCTCGGCGTTGCGGTCGAGGGCGACGACCTTCGCGCCCCGCCGGTAGCACTCGAAGGCGTGCCGGCCGGCGCCGCAGCCCAGATCGAGCACGCGGTCGCCTGCGGCGAGCGGGAAGCGGGTGAAGTCGACGGTCAGCACAGGCGTCTGCTTTCGTCCGGCGGGTCGTTGCTGGGTGGGGACGTCGGGGCCCCGGGGGTCGGGCTCAGGCGGCGGGTGCGGTCCGGGCCTGTCGCACGATGGCTTCGCGGTAGCGTTCGGCGGTGCCGCGCGCGGCCTGCTCCCAGGTGAAGCGGCTCAGGACGCGCTCGCGGCCCGCGGCGCCGAGTCTGCGCCGCAGGCCGTCGTCGTCCAGGACGCGGCCGAGGGCGACGGCCAGGGCTCCGGCGTCACCGGGCGGCACGGCCAGGCAGGTCTCGCCGTCGGGTCCGGCGACCTCGGGAATGGCGCCGCCGGTGGTGGCGACGAGCGCGGTGCCGGTGGCCATGGCCTCGGCGGCCGGCAGCGAGAAGCCTTCATAGAGCGAGGGCACGCAGGCGACCTGGGCGCCGCGGACCAGATCCGCCAGCTCCTCGTCGGTGATGCCCTTGACGAACTCCACGGCGCCGGTGAGGCCGTACCGCTCGATGGCGGCGGCGACCGGTCCGTCCTCGGCGCGCTTGCCGACGACGACCAGATGGGCCCGGGGGTTCTCGGTGCGGAGCTTGGCCAGCGCCTCGATCAGGTGGATCAGCCCCTTGAGGGGGACGTCGGCGCTGGAGGTGGTGACGATCCGGCCGGGTATCTCGGGCACGGCCGGGTCGGGCGAGAAGAGGGTGGTGTCCGCGCCGACATGCACCACGTGGATACGGTCCTCGCGCACTCCGAGGTGGTCCACGATCTCCTGCCGCGAGGAGCCGGAGACGGTGAGGACGGACGGCAGGCGGCGGGCGACGCGCTTCTGCATCCGGGTGAAGCCGTACCAGCGGCGGACCGACAGCCGGCCCTTCCAGCCGGTGGCGGCGTCGAGGTCGAGCCGCCGGTCGACGGTGATCGGGTGGTGGATCGTGGTGACCAGCGGGGCGCCCAGCCGGCCGGCGTCGAGCAGCCCGTAGCCGAGGGTCTGGTTGTCGTGGACGACGTCGAAGGAGCCGCGGCGGGCCGCGAGGTGGCGGCGGGCGCGCAGGCTGAAGGTGAGCGGCTCCGGGAAGCCGCCGGTCCACATGGTCGCCACTTCGAGGGCGTCGATCCAGTCCCGGTACTCGCCGCGCCCCGGGGTGCGGAACGGGTCGGGCTGCCGGTAGAGGTCCAGGCTGGGCAGCTCGGTGAGGGTGACGCCCTCGTCGACGACCGGGTACGGCTGGGCACCGATCACCTCGACGGTGTGCCCGAGCCGGGCCAGCTCGCGGGAGAGGTGGCGGACGTACACGCCCTGCCCCCCGCAGAACGGGTTCCCCTTGTAGGTCAGCAGGGCGATCCGCAACGGGCGGTCGCCGTCGGCCGCGGACACCCCGCCAAGGGGGCGACGCGCGGCTGCCTGCACGGCCTCAGCGGTCACTCTCGGCCCCCTTCTGACTGCAGTTCTGCCGGAGCGTAACCGCTCGCGCTAATCTAGAACAAGTTACAGACTTGATCGTTCAAGGAGCATCGAATCTACCGGCAGGTAGCGGACCCGGAAGGGCTCGATCAGGTGATTCGCGCCACGGCGCGACCCCTGCCATGCTGTCCGGATCCTGCCGGTGGGCCCCCGAGCCCCAGGCCAGAGGGGTCCCGGGCGGACCCGGGTCCTCCGCAGCCTTCGACGCAATCCACGGATGTCACGGAAACGGAATGGGACACATGACCACTGAACCCAAGCCGTCCTCCCCGCCCCTGACAGAGCGTCAGGAAGCTCGCCGCCGTCGGATCCTGCACGCGAGCGCCCAGCTGGCCGGCCGCGGCGGCTTCGAGGCCGTGCAGATGCGCGAGGTCGCGGAGCTCTCCAGCGTCGCCCTGGGCACGCTCTACCGCTACTTCCCCTCCAAGATCCATCTGCTGGTCGCGACCATGCAGGACCAGCTCCAGCAGCTCCAGGAGACCCTGCGGAAGCGTCCGCCGACCGAGGACGAGCCGGCGGCCCGCGTCGCCCAGACCCTGATGCGGGCGTTCCGCGCCATGCAGCGCGAACCTCACCTCGCGGAGGCCATGGTGCGGGCCCTGACCTTCGCCGACCGCTCGGTCAGCGCCGAGGTGGACACCGTCTCCCGGCTGACCACCGCGATCATCCTCGACGCCATGGGGCTGGCGGACGCGCCCACTCCCGAGCAGCTGTCCGTGGTCCGCGTCATCGAGCACACCTGGCACTCGGCGCTGATCACCTGGCTGTCGGGGCGGGCCTCGATCGCGCAGGTCAAGGTGGACATCGAGACGGTGTGCGGGCTGATCGAGGGGTCGGCGGAGGGGTAGTTCCGGGGCGGCGGGGTTCCGGGGTGGCGCGGTTCCGGGGCGGCGGGGGTGGCCGGGGTCGGGTCGCCGGGGTCCGCGGCTCGTCCGGGGGTTCGCGGTGGCCGGGGTTGGGCGGCCGGGGTTGCAACGGCCCGGAGTGTGGCTGCCCGGGTGTTCGGTGGTGCGGGTTTGTGGTGACCCGGTTTGCGGTGGTGCGGGTTTGCGGTGGTTCGGGTTTGTGGTGACCCACCTGGGTTTGTGGTGGCCCCCGTGCGAGGTGACTCGCGGTCGTGGGGAGTCCTGTCGGCCCGGGAGTCGGAAGCAACGGTGGCCCGGTCCGGAACCCGGCTCACCGGGAGCACAGCAGCTCACCCTTGGGGGCGTGCACTGCCCCGTCGCGCGCCGGGCGCACAGGGAAGCCGACGTGCGCCCCTGCGCCCCCTCATGGCCGGTTCTCGCCTCCAGGACGGGGCATCCGGATGTATGAAATTGCGACGACAGCGCGGGGAGCGCTGCGTCGACTAGGTGAAGGGGGAGATGTGATCCGGGTACTCCTGGTGCACGACACGAGCCTTCTGCGGTCCGCGCTCGTGGCTCTGCTGCGGAAGGAAGGCGACCTCGATGTCGCGTCCGCCGCGTGGGAGACCGCGCCGGGGATGGCGCGGTCTCTGCAGCCTCACGTCTGCATCGTGGATGTCGACTGCCCGGGTTCGCGCACCCTGAGCGCCGCCGCGGAGCTCGCCCGGCGCATGACCGGAACGGGCGCCGCCCTGCTGGTGCTGGCGACCGTGGCGAGACCCGGGCTGCTCCGGCGGGCCTTCGAGGCGCGCGCCCTGGGCTACGTCAACAAGGACGCCGGGCCGCAGCGATTACTGGAGGGCATACGGAAGGTCGCGGCGGGCGAGCGCTTCGTGGACGAGTCGCTCGCCTTCGGCTTTCTGCAGGCCGCCGAAATGCCGCTGACTCCGCGCGAGTTGAGTGTGCTGTCGCTGGCGGCGGAGGGCGCGACGGTCGCCGAGATAGCGCGCGGGCTGCATCTGTCCAACGGCACGGTGCGCAACTACATGTCCGCCATCACGCGCAAGACCGGGGCGCGGAATCGGGTCGATGCGATACGGATATCTCAGGGGGAGGGGTGGGTGTAAGGGGGTGCGGCGCGGCTGGTTCGACTGTGCGGGGCCGGGGGCGCGATCTTGGGGGCGCACGCCCGCGTATGGGGCTGGGGCTGGTCGGGCTGGGGCGGGGTGAACCCGGGTCGGGTTGAGTCCGGTCGGGATCGGGGCCGGTCGGGGCCGGTCGACGGGGACTTCTCTCAGAGCTGCCGACGCATCTGAGGGGTTGCCGTTCGAGGGCCACCGGGGGCCGGGAGCCGGCGTCCGGGGTTCGTTGCCGGTAGGTGTTGCCTGAGCCCAGGGGGCTTCGGTTCTGCCGCACGGGTTCCGGGTGCGGGCTCGTGCTCGGCGTGCGGGGTGCGGGGCTGACCCCGGGTGCGGGTTCTGCGCGCGGGGTGCGGGTGGGGCCGGGGGCCGGGGCCTGCGGGGTGGGGGTTCCGGAACGTATATTTACGGCCCTGGGGGCCACAAAT
>NZ_JBEOXS010000107.1:0-12031 GCF_040296705.1 Streptomyces sp. NPDC002055 | reverse complement strand
CGCCTTTCTGCTCGCCGAGGCCGGCCTGCTGGACGGGCACCGCGCCACGACGCACTGGACGATGTGCGACCAACTGGCCGGGCGCACAGGGACGCCTGTCAACCCGGATAGACCGGCGCGGACCCCTTCCGGGTGACCAACTTCCAGTTGGCATCCAGCGGCAGCCGGACGATCCCGTCACTCGAATGGGCCATGAGCGGCTTGTTCTTGTCCTCGGAGGCCGCGACGGCCCGGACGTCGTTGATGCCGGGCAGTGTCGGAGTGTTGGAGGACGAACCGTCGGTCTCCACGTACTGCAGCTGCTGGACACCTCCGGCCTCCGTGCCGACCACGACGAGCCGGCTGCTGCCGGCCCACGACGCGGCCTTCACATGCTGCAGCTGCGGTGCCACCGAACGCAGATCTCTCACCAGGAGCGACACCTCGCCCCCGCGGGTCTCGGTCCGCTCGACCCGCCCCAGTTCCAGCGAGGTGTGCCCGTCCCGGGTGACCAGCAGGGCGATGCGCACCCCGTCCGAGGAGACCCGCAGGCCCTCGATCCGTCCGTCGCCGAGCGCCGGCACCTCCACTTCCTCGGGCTTCCCGGTCCCGGCGGACAGCCGCAGCAGGCGCGGGCGGTCCGGGTCGCGGTCGGCGACCCACAGATTGCCGTTCCCGTCCCAGCTGGGTGCCGTCAGGGCGTCCCGCTCGCGCTTGGCCGAGCTGCGCAGCCTCGCCTCGCCCTGCTCGGCCCCCGAGCTCATGGGTGCCACGTACAGCGACCGGCCGTCCAGGGAGACCCCCGCCGCGAACCGCTCGCTGCGGTCGACGCCCACCGCCCCCAGCTGGACCGAACCGTCCCCGAACGGTCCCTCCACCCGGCTCGGCTCGTCACTCCCGTCGGACAGGCTGGCCACTCGGTGCTCGGAGTCGACGAAGTACTGGTGCTCGGAGTGGGTCCTCAGACCCGCCGGTGCGTAGGCGGCGGCCTCGCCCGGCTTCAGCACGCACAGCTCGCTGCCGTCCTTGCGGGCCAGTGTCACTCTGCTGATCTTCGCCGACGCCTGGTCCTGGACGGTGTACAGCAGCTGCGCGGCCATCCGGTCGCACTGCGGCGCCGCGACCCGCGCCGCCCGGTCGTTCAGCCGGACCCGCAGACCGTTCGAATCATCCAGGGACAGCGTGTCGTCCACCACCGCCGTGCCGCGCGGGAACGTGGTGCCGACGACCCGGCTCAGCCACTGCGTGGGGCCCTGGAGCAGCGCCTTCACCGTCGAGGTCAGCGGGTCTATCCGGCGGCGCAGATACACCGGATCGGCGACCAGCACCTCCTTCTGCGCTCCTGCCGCCTTCTCGTCCGGATCGGTCCGCGCGAAGTAGTACTTGTTGACCGACCGGTAGATCCGCTCGAAGTCCGCCTTGCCCAGCACCAGGCCGTCCGGCGGGACGTCGATGCGCCATTCGCCGCCCACCTTCGTGAGGTGGACCGTCGTCCGGTAGGCGCCCCCGCCCGGGGCGTACGCCTGCTTCTGGTCGACCGTGGCGACCTGCTTGCCGGACAGCTCGGCCGTCGCGCCCTCACCCCGGGCGGTCTGCTCACCGGCGGGCACGTCCGTACGCGGGATCGGCCCGTCCTGGAGCACCGTGGTCCTGGAGAAGGGCTTCCAGTTCTTCGACGCCTCCTCGGTGAGGTAGAGGCGCGCGGTCTTGAAGTCCACCTCGTCACTCGTCGTCGCCTCGAGGAAGCCCTTGACGATGTCGTTCGGCTGCTCGCCCGACCGGGGCGGCACGCCGAACACGCGCACCTGCGCGTCGGCGTCCGCTCGCTGCGAGGCGTCGACCCGGTGGACCTCACCGCTGTCCGGCATGGAGGCGCAGCCCGTTGCCACCAGAGCTCCGCAGCCGAGCAGAGCGACGGCCCGCAGCGGGCGCCATCGACGGTTGGTGTGCCGCTCAGAGCCCACGAGGCCCGTCCTCCCGCTCGGGTCGGTTGTCCTGCCGCATCTGTCGCTGCGCGCCACCCGGCGGCGCGGATCCGTCCGGTGCGCCCCCTCCGCGCGGCACCACCCGTGCGCCGTTCCCGGGCAGGGCGGCCGGATCGGCGGTGGGGGCCGGGGTCCGCGGCTGGGAGGGGACGGGGGGCGTCCGCGCCGGGCCGCCGTTCGGCAGACCCGCGTCGTTCAGCCCGCGGTTGCGCCGGGAGTCCTCCGGTTCCAGCGGAATCGGCGAGCCGCGCAGCGCGTCACCCGCCGTACGGGGCAGGGTCAGCCGGAACTGCGAACCGCCACCGGGCTCACCCCACGCCTGCAGCCATCCACCGTGCAACCGGGCGTCCTCGACCGCGATCGAGAGTCCGAGACCGGTGCCTCCGGTGGTGCGCGCCCGCGCCGGGTCCGCCCGCCAGAAGCGGTTGAAGACCCGGGTCGCCTCACCGGGCTTCAGCCCCACGCCGTAGTCCCGCACCGCGACCGCCACGGCGCCTCCGGCCGCGCCGAGCCACACCACCACGTCACGGCCCTCACCGTGCTCGACCGCGTTGACGACCAGGTTGCGCACCACCCGCTCCACACGCCGGGCGTCCGCCTCGACCATGACGGGCTGCTCGTCGCCGCGCACCACGATCCGGCCGCCCTTGCGCTCGGCGAGTGGCTCGGCCCCTTCGATGACGCGCTGGACGATGTCCCGCAGGTCCACCGGGGCCGCCTCCAGCGCGGCCGCTCCGGCATCGAACCGGCTGATCTCCAGCAGGTCCGCGAGCAGCGACTCGAACCGGTCGAGCTGGCCGCGCAGCAGTTCCGCGGACCGCTTCGTCGCCGGGTCGAAGTCGTCCCGCACCTCATGGATGACATCCGCGGCCATGCGCACCGTCGTCAGCGGTGTCCGCAGCTCGTGCGAGACGTCGGAGACGAAGCGGCGCTGCATCCGGGACAGCTCCTCCAGCTGCTGGATCTTGATCTGGAGGTTCTGCGCCATCTTGTTGAAGGCCTCGCCGAGCCGGGCGATGTCGTCCTCCCCGGTGACCTTCATCCGCTCCTGCAGCCGGCCCGCCGCGAGCCGCTCGGAGATCCCGGCCGCCATCCGTACGGGGGTGACGACCTGCCGCACCACCAGCCAGGCGATGGCCCCGAGCAGCACCACCACGAAGACCCCGGCGGTGGCGAGCGTCCCCTTCACCAGGCTCAGGGACTTCTCCTCCTGGGTGAACGGGAAGAGGTAGTACAGCTGGTACGGGTGGCCGTTGACGTCGTTCAGCTGCTTGCCGATGGCCAGTGCGGGCTCTCCGCCGTCACCGGCGCCACGGAAGATGCGGGTGTGCTGCTCGTAGGTACCGGGCTTCGCGTCGAGGGAGCGCCGCAGCTCCTCCGGCACACTCCGCTCCGGGTCCACCACGCCGGACGCCCGCGGGGCCCGGGTGCCCCGGCTGTCGTCCACGAACGGCTGCTCGGTGTCGGAGCTGAGCGCCATCACCGTGTACACGCCCTGCCCGCCACTGCCGAGCTGCTGCACGAGATCGGTCAGCCACTCGCTGGAGTTCTGCGCCGCCCGGCTGCCGACCGGTCCGCCGTTCTGGCCGCGCCCGTCGGTGTCGGCCTTCTCCCGGGCCACGTTGAATCCGCCCGCGGCCTGGCTCTGCGCCGCTCCCTGCTTGGCGTCCTGAAGCCCGTTGCGGACCTGGCCGATGACGACCACGCCGAGCAGCAGCACCACGCCGAGTGACATCAGCAGGGTCGTGGCGACGACGCGCAGCTGGATGTTGCGCCGCCACAGCCGCACCGCCGGCAGCAGCGGCCTGCGGACCCAGCGCACCAGGAGCCGCAGCACCGGGTGCACCGGGCCGCCCGGCGCACCGTCCTGCAGCAGATTGCCGCCCTGCCAGAAGCGTTCGAACACGGAAATCCGGCCCACCGGGGGGACGGGCCGCCCCTCACGCACGTCCTCCGGGGACCCGGTCCCCGGAACTCCGGACTCCGGAGCGGCGCCGTTCCCGGACATGTCAGCCCGGTCCGGCCTTGTAGCCGACACCGCGCACGGTCACCACGATCTCCGGCCGCTCGGGGTCCTTCTCGACCTTCGAGCGCAGCCGCTGCACATGCACATTGACCAGCCGGGTGTCCGCCGCGTGCCGGTACCCCCAGACCTGCTCCAGCAGCACCTCGCGGGTGAAGACCTGCCACGGCTTCCGGGCCAGCGCCACCAGAAGATCGAACTCCAGCGGCGTCAGCGCGATCGACTGGCCGTTCCGCTTCACCGAGTGTCCGGCGACATCGATCACCAGGTCCCCGATGGCGAGCTGCTCCGGCGCCGGCTCCTCGGAACGGCGCAGCCGTGCCCGGATCCGTGCGACGAGCTCCTTGGGCTTGAACGGCTTGACGATGTAGTCGTCCGCGCCGGACTCCAGTCCGACCACGACGTCGACCGTGTCGCTCTTCGCGGTCAGCATGACGATCGGCACGCCGGACTCGGCCCGGATGAGCCGGCAGACCTCGATGCCGTCCCTGCCGGGCAGCATCAGATCGAGCAGCACCAGGTCCGGCTTGGCCTCGCGGAAGGCGGCAAGTGCCTTGTCCCCGTCGGATACGAACGACGGTTCAAAGCCTTCGCCGCGCAGCACGATGCCGAGCATCTCTGCCAGTGCGGTGTCGTCGTCGACGACAAGGACGCGTCCTTTCATAATCGACATCATCCCATTAGCTAATCGTTACCTGGCGTGACCTGGCGCACAGCTCGGCGAGCCCTGCTTCTGCAACCGGGGAAACCACCCCGCGCTCCGTGACGATCGCGGTCACCAACTCCGGTGGCGTGACGTCGAATGCGGGGTTGTACGCCGTCGTCCCGAGCGGCGCCACCGGTATCCCGTTGCCTGCCTCCGAGACCGCCCCTGAAGCACCCGGAGGTGTGATCTCCGTCACTTCATGACCGGGTCGCTGCTCCACCTCTATCGCCGTCCCGTCCGGGGTGCCGAGGTCCACCGTGGTGATCGGGGCGACCACGATGAACGGCACATGGTGGTAGCGGGCCAGCACGGCGAGCGGATAGCTGCCCACCTTGTTCGCGACGGAGCCGTCCGCCGCGATCCGGTCGGCGCCGATGAGCACGGCATCCACCTCACCGGCGGCCAGCAGCGAACCTGCGGCATTGTCCGTGAGCAGGGTGTACGCCATCCCGCTGCGCGCCGCCTCGTAGGCGGTCAGCCGGGCGCCCTGCAGCAGCGGCCGGGTCTCGTCGACCCACAGCCGCCGCAGCTCACCGGCCCGGTGAGCGGCCCGCGCCACCGCGAACGCGGTGCCGTTGCCGCCCGACACCAGTGCACCCGTGTTGCAGTGCGTGAGGAGGCGGTGCCCGCCGCCCGGCACCAGCTCCTTGAGCAGCGCCAGCCCGTGCTCCGCCATCCGCTCGCTCGCCTCGGCGTCCTCCCGGTGGAGGGCCCGGGCCTCGGCTAGCACCGCCGCGGCAGCTCCGTCGCGGTCCCGGCCCTCCTCGAGAGCTCTCCGGTGGGCCTGTGCGGCCCGGCGCACCCCGTAGCTCAGGTTGACCGCCGTCGGGCGGGCGTGGGCCAGCAGCTCCGCCGCCTCGTCCACGTCGTAGCCGCGCACCGCGGCCAGCGCCACTCCGTACGCCCCGGCGATGCCGAGCAGTGGGGCTCCGCGCACGGCGAGCGTCCGTATCGCCTCCACCAGCGCCGGCACATCGGTGCAGACGAGCTCGACCTCCTCTGCGGGAAGCCGCGTCTGGTCGAGGAGCACCACGACGGGCCCCTCGGGCGGCTCGTCCCAGCGCAGAGCGGGAACAGCGGGTGGTGCAGCAACTACGGGAGGTACCGCGTCCTGATCAGCCATCCGCCCAGTCTGCCCCGTCCGGCAGGGGTATTTGAAGGTGCACGCCGGGTACAGGGCACGGTACGAACTCCGGGGCACCGTGGCACGATGGCAGCGAACCGGCCGTTGCTGTGCTCGACCCAGGGGGCATCCCCCTGACGCGTGAGCCCAGTCGAGACCGCGGACGGGCACCGTGAAGGAGCGATGATGAACGACTCTCCGGGCTGGGCTTCGCCCGGATCCTCCCCCTCCGACGAGCCGGCCCGGGGCGGCTCCGGCGACCGGCCCGACGCAGAGGGTCAGGGCCCATCGGCTCCCGAGGACCGCGGCGCACCTCCGGTGAACTGGTCCCAGCAGCAACCGCCCCCCGGCCAGTGGACCGCGCCCGCCCCGCCCGGCACCGCGCCGGGCACCGGCGGCGCTCCCGGCTGGGGCAGCCCGGGCCACGGGGGCCCGCAACCCGGCTGGAACTCCGGCTGGGCCCAGCCGCCCGCCGCGGCCAAGCCCGGCATCATCCCGCTGCGTCCGCTCGGTGTCGGCGAGATCCTCGACGGCGCGGTCTCCACCATGCGAGCGCACTGGCGGACCGTCCTCGGCATCTCCCTGGTCGTCGCCGTCGTGACGCAGACCGCGTCCACGCTGACGACCGGCCTGTGGTTCCGCGGCTCGGGCAGCCTCCAGGGGCTGGAGAAGAACCCGAACCCGACGTTCGACGAGACGCTGGACGCCGTCGGCGGCACCCTCGCCGGCAGTGGCGTCACCTGGCTGATCAGCGTGCTCGGCACGATCATCGCCACCGCGATGCTCACCATGGTCGTCAGCCGCGCCGTCCTCGGGCGGTCCGTGTCCACCGGCGACGCCTGGCGCAGCGCCCGCGGCCAGCTGCCCCGGCTCTTCGGCCTGCTCTTCCTGCTGCCCCTGCTCGTCGCCGCCGTGGCGACCGTGGCGATGGCACCCGGTCTCATCCTCGCCGTCAGCGGAAGCCGGACTGCCGCCGCCGCGTTCATCGTGCTCGGCGCCTTCGCGGCCCTCGCGGCAGCGGTCTGGATCTGGATCCGCTACAGCCTCGCCGCCCCCGCTCTGATCCTCGAGCGGCAAGGGGTGATCGCCTCGATGCGCCGCTCCGCGAAGCTCGTCCGCGGTGCCTGGTGGCGCATCTTCGGCATCCAGCTGCTCACCCTGGTTCTGATCTTCTGTGTCGGGGCCGCCATCGAGATCGTCACCAGCATCATCGCCATGATCGCCGGCGGCGAGGGCGCCATGGACTGGCTGACCGGTGAGAACACCACGACCAGCTGGACCTTCCTGATCGTCGTCGGCATCGGCTCGGTGATCAGCTCGACCATCACCTTCCCGATCAGCGCCGGAGTCACGGCCCTCCTCTACATGGACCAACGCATCCGGCGTGAGGCTCTCGACCTGGAGCTGATCCGCGCCGCCGGAACTCCCGAGAACGGTCCTCAGCAACAGCCCCCGGCTCCCCAGGCGCACAACGCCACGCCGGGGGGCTGATGCGGTGATCGCGACGGGGGGCACAACCGCGGCCCGACTGCTGAACGGCCGCGGAGACGACGAGGTACCAGTGACGATCCCGCGCGCCCCCGCCCGGGAAGCAGCCGAGCGGGAACTCTCCGACCCCAGGTACCAGGAGCACGAGCCAGGCCTGTTCCAGCGAGCCCTGGACTGGTTCTGGGACCGGCTGGACGACCTGCTCTCCGCCGCGTCCGGGGCCTCCCCCGGCGGGACGGTGGGCCTGGTCGTGATCATCCTTGCCGTCGTCCTCCTCGTGGTCGCCCTGAGGCTGCGCCTCGGCCCGCTGCGCCGAACCCCCACCGATGCCGGCGCGCTCTTCGACGAGCGGCCCCGCACGGCGGCCGACCATCGCGCCGCCGCCGAGCGCCACGCCGCCGACCAGGCATGGGACCAGGCGGTCCAGGAGAGCATGCGCGCTCTCGTCCGGTCCCTGGAGGAACGCGCTCTGCTCCTGCCGCGCCCCGGCAGGACCGCCGACGAAGCAGCCGCCGAGGCCGGACAGGCCCTGCCCGACCACGAGAAACGCCTCCACGCCGCAGCCCGTGACTTCGACGACGTCGCATACGGCGGCCGCCGCGCCACCGCGGAGACATACCAGCGCGTGCGCAGCCTGGATCTCGAGATCCAGCGGACCAGGCCCCGGCTCGAGGCCCCCACCGGGGGCACCGGATGACCGATACCACCGGCCCCTCCACCGCGGCCTCCCCCACGGCCCGACAGCTGTGGACGCGGTCCCGCGGCCTGCTGATCGCCCTCACCGTCCTCGTCGTCGCCGGTATCGGGCTCGCCGCAGTGCGCTCCGGCGAACAGCACGGCCGGCTCGACCCCCGCTCCGCGGACCGTCTCGGCAGCCGGGCCGTCGCCCAGCTCCTCGCCGAACGGGGCGTCACGACACAGGTCGTGACCACCGCCCAAGAGGCTCTGGCCGCAGCGGGCCCCCGCACCACCGTCCTGGTGAGCGACCCCGACCGCCTCACCCGGCGTCAGCAGACCAGGCTGCACAACGCCCTCGCCGACTCGACCGGCCGTACGGTGCTCCTCGCCCCCGGTGACGACCCTGCCGACACCTTCGCCCCCGGTGTACGGGCCGCCGCCCGCACCGACGTGACGATCCGTCCCCCGGACTGTTCGTTCGCCGCCGCCGAACGCGCCGGCGACGCAGAACTGGGCGGCATCCGCTACGACTCGTCCGCCCCGGGCACCGACGCCTGCTACCCCAGCAGCGGACTGCCGACCCTGCTCCGGATCCCCGGAGCGAACGGCAGCGACACGGTCCTCCTCGGGGCGCCCGACATCCTCTACAACGACCGTCTGGCGGAACGGGGCAATGCCTCGCTCGCCCTGCAGCTCCTCGGCTCGCAGCCCCATCTCGTCTGGTACCTCCCCTCCGTTGGAGACAGTGCGGCCGGTGGAAACGACCGCAGCTTCTTCGACCTCGTCCCAGCGGGCTGGATGTGGGCATTCCTCCAGCTCGCCATCGCGGCGGCCCTCGCCGCGCTCTGGCGCGCCCGCCGGCTCGGCCCCCTGGTGACCGAACCTCTGCCGGTCACCGTGCATGCCTCGGAGGCCACCGAGGGCCGCGCCCGCCTCTACCGGCAAGCCGACGCCCGCGACCGCGCAGCCGATGCCCTCCGCTCCGCGGCACGCTCCCGGCTCGCCCCGCTCGTGGGTGTCCCGGCCGCCCGGGCTCATGAGCCGGAAGCGCTGCTCCCCGCCGTCACCGGGCATCTGACCGACCACTCGACGGATGCCGCCGCTCTGCTCTTCGGCCCTCCGCCCCCGGACGACCGGGCGCTCGTCCGCCTCCCCGAGGACCTCGACGCTCTGGAACGCCGCATCACGTCCGGCACCGAGCAGGAGCAGCACTCCGCACCATCACCGGCTGAAGCAACACCCCCTACTGAAAGGGACCGCACTCCGTGACCGCCCCGACCGCCGACAGCGCCCGCTCCGCCCTGGAGTCCCTGAGAACAGAGATCGCCAAGGCCGTGGTCGGCCAGGACCCCGCTGTGACCGGGCTGGTCGTCGCCCTGCTGTGCCGCGGCCACGTGCTGTTGGAGGGCGTCCCCGGAGTCGCGAAGACACTGCTCGTGCGGGCCCTCGCCGCATCGCTCGAACTCGACACCAAGCGTGTTCAGTTCACACCCGACCTCATGCCCAGCGATGTCACCGGTTCCCTGGTCTACGACGCACGCACCGCGGAGTTCTCCTTCCAGCCGGGGCCCGTCTTCACCAACCTCCTCCTCGCGGACGAAATCAACCGCACACCGCCGAAGACCCAGGCGTCCCTCCTCGAAGCCATGGAGGAGCGCCAGGTCTCGGTCGACGGCACACCCCGTCCCCTGCCCGACCCCTTCCTCGTCGCTGCCACACAGAACCCGGTCGAGTACGAAGGCACCTATCCGCTCCCCGAGGCCCAGCTCGACCGCTTCCTGCTCAAGCTGACCGTGCCGCTCCCGTCCCGACAGGACGAGATCGACGTACTCACCCGGCATGCCGAAGGGTTCAGCCCCCGTGACCTCGAAGGGGCGGGCCTGCGCCCCGCGGCGGGGCCTGCCGATCTGGAGGCCGCCCGCACTGCCGTCGCCCGGACGACCGTGTCCCCCGAGATCACCGGCTATGTCGTCGATATCTGCCGTGCCACTCGTGAATCCCCCTCGCTGTCCCTGGGCGTGTCCCCTCGCGGGGCCACGGCCCTGCTGGCCACCTCACGCGCATGGGCGTGGCTCACCGGTCGCGACTACGTCATCCCTGACGATGTGAAGGCTCTCGCTCTCCCCACACTCCGCCACCGGATCCAACTGCGACCGGAAGCCGAGATGGAAGGCGTCACCGCGGACTCCGTGATCACCGCGGTCCTCGCCAACGTCCCCGTGCCCCGCTGACCGACGGAAGCGGATCCATGGCCCTCACCGGACGCACTGCCCTGATCGCCGCCGTCGGCGCCCTTCTCACCGGTCTTCTGCTCCCCAACTGGACCGGCATCGTCGCCTTCAACTCCCTGCTGGCATTGGCAATCCTGTGCGACCTCGCACTCGCCGCGCCAGTACGAACGCTCCAGTTCACCCGAACCGGTGATACATCAGTTCGACTCGGTGAACAGGCCCAGGTGCATCTGACCGCCGCCAACCCATCGGCTCGGCCGCTGCGGGCCCAGCTGCGTGACGCCTGGCCTCCCAGTTGCCGACAGACCGGCACAGCCGACGGCACAGCCTCCCGGCACCGGCTGAGCATCCCACCCGGCGAGCGGAGCCGGGTGACCACGGTTCTCCTGCCCAGCAGGCGCGGGGACCAGGCGTCCGAGCGGGTGACCATCCGCTCCTTCGGCCCGCTGGGGCTGGCCGCACGACAGGGGTACCACCGGATCCCGTGGACAGTTCGCGTGCTGCCCCCCTTCACCAGCCGCAAGCACCTGCCGTCAAAGCTGGCGCGCCTCCGGGAGCTCGACGGTCGCACGAGCGTCCTCACCCGCGGCGAGGGCACCGAGTTCGACAGCCTCCGCGAGTACGTCCCCGGCGACGACACCCGGTCCATCGACTGGCGCGCCACAGCCCGTCGGTCCTCCGTCGCCGTCCGCACCTGGCGACCCGAACGTGACCGGCGCATCCTGCTCGTCCTCGACACCGGACGGACCTCGGCGGGGCGAGTGGGCGACGCGCCGCGACTGGACGCCGCCATGGACGCGGCGCTGCTGCTGGCCACCCTGGCCACACGGGCGGGCGACCGCGTCGATCTGCTCGCCTACGACCGGCGCATCCGGGCGTCGCTCCAGGGACGCGCGGCCGGCGACCTGCTACCGGCTCTGGTCAACGTCCTGGCGCCCCTCGAACCGGAGCTGGTGGAGACCGACGCGCGAGGGCTCGTGGCCACCGTGCTCCGGGTGGCTCCCCGTCGGTCCCTCATCGTTCTGATCACCGGCCTCGATGCCGCCCCCGTCGAGGAAGGGCTGCTACCGGTCCTCCCTCAGCTCACGCACCGCCACCCGGTCCTGCTGGCCTCGGTGGCCGATCCTCGTATCGAGGAGATGGCAGCAGCGCGTGGCTCGCTGGACGGCGTCTACGAGGCCGCCGCGGGGGCGCATGCCCGGTCCGAGCGCCGCCACACAGCGGAACGGCTCGCTCGGCACGGCGTACGCGTCGTGGACGCCACCCCCGACGAGCTGCCCGCCGCCCTCGCGGACGCCTATCTCACCCTCAAGGCCGCCGGCCGCCTCTGACCGAGGAACCCCGTACCACCCAGTGCGGCCGGGCCAGTGTGCGTCGCTTGCTCATCTGCGGATTTGGCTGCGTTGAGTCCGGCTTCCGGCTGCCTCGTACCCCGCTGCGCAGTACCCCGCTGCGCAAAAGGCGGTCTTCCTGCTGCGACGCCCCGAGCTGCAGTCAATAAACGTGCAGCCGACTGAGGTGCCGGCCTTCGCCCGGGGCGGTCGTCGCCCGCTGAAGGCGGACACCAAGCGACACGAGCGGTAGGTCGCGTCCAGCGTCCCTGGATCGGCTTACCGCGCGCAGCCGACTGGTCGGTGCCGTCCGACCTGCGATTCGCACGCAGGGGCCGTGAGCGTCCGAATACGGAAAACTGCCCGGAAACACAGAAAAGCCGGAGTCCCCGGAACCAAACGGTTCCGGGAACTCCGGCTTTCTCAATGATTGTTCGGCGGCGTCCTACTCTCCCACAGGGTCCCCCCTGCAGTACCATCGGCGCTG
>NZ_JBEOXS010000106.1:0-12595 GCF_040296705.1 Streptomyces sp. NPDC002055 | reverse complement strand
GGGGACCCTGTGGGAGAGTAGGACGCCGCCGAACAATCATTGAGACTCAACCCCCGGGCATGTGCCCGGGGGTTGAGTCATTTCCGGACCCGTTTTCCCTGCACGCCCGGGACCGGATTCACGAAACCCCGGGGACCGAATTTCCTGTCCCGACACGACACCCGCAACCGGCCACTTCGGCCGGAGAGTTGGGGTGCTTGGTGCTTCGAGGTGCGTCACGCCATGCGGGGCAGGTCCGCTGCCGTCACTCGGCCCAGCAGGGGCCGGCCGTGGACCAGGCGCTCGACCTCGGCCACCGCGTACGCACCCAGCCGACGGACCTCACTGCCCTGAGCGCCCGCAATATGGGGAGTGACCAGCACGTTCCGCAGGGCGAGCAAGGGGTGGCCGGCCGGAAGGGGGTCGGGGTCGGTGACGTCGAGGCAGGCGTCGAGCCGGCCGGTCGCGCACTCCCGGGTCAGCGCGTCGGTGTCGACCAGGGACCCGCGGGCGGTGTTGATGACCGTGCCGCCGTCCGGGATCAGCGACAGCCGATGGGCGTTCAGCAGATGGTGGGTTTCCGGGAGTTGCGGTGCGTGGATGCTCACGATGCTGCTGCGGCGGCAGAGTTCGTCGGGGGAGACGAGCTCCGTGCCCAGTGCCTGTGCGTCCGCTGTGCTGAGGTACGGATCGGTGAGCAGGATGCGGAACTCCGCGTCGTGCGCCGCCAGTCGGGCGATGACGAGACGGCCGATGCGGGAGGCGCCGATGATGCCGATGGTGCGGCCGTCCGCCCCCTGCCGGTCCGCGAGACTCGGCCGGCCCGTCTCGTACCGGGCGGCCGAGGACAGGGCACGCTTCGCCGCGAGGGTGATCGCGGCGCAGGTGAAGTCCGCCACCGGGGCGGCGTTGGCGTCGGCCGCGGAGGAGACCGCGATGCCGCGTTCCCACACCTCGGGTGAGAGATGCTGCTTGACCGAGCCGGCCGCGTGGACGACGGCCCGCAACCGGGGCGCCCGGTCGAGCGCCGTGGCGTCCAGCGGGGGTGTGCCCCAGCCGGTCAGCAGGATTTCGGTCCGGGCCAGGGCGTCCGGGGCGTAGGGGGCGGGGGGATCCGGGGCGATCAGGTCGGGCTCCAGCTCGACCGTGGCCGCGAGCCGGTGACGCAGGTCGGAGGGGAGAGCCGCGGCGGCGGCGTCGGCCCCCATCGAGATCACTGCCACGGGGCGACGGTCGGCCACGGAGTGCACCAGTCCTCTCCGGCAGCCCGGGAGCGGTCTGCGCTTGTGCCGTGGAGGCTAGAACCGGCTCGGCGGCCGGTCAATGACCCGTGGGGTGGGTGCCGTTGAGTCTCTGGTGGCGCCCCATCCGGTCCGCAGGGAGTCCCGGGAAGAGGTGCCCTCCGCTGAGCGGCGCGTTCGTTGTGGCCCGCCGGGGCGACTCCGGTGCGGCGCCGACCGCGAGCGCCGAACCCGCGGCGGGTGCTCGTGCGAGCATCGGGGCATGGGCTACGAGATCCGCACCGTAGGGGCCGAGGACTGGGCCGAGCTGAAGGAGCTGCGGCTCGCGGCGCTGCGCGATCCGGTGGCGCGTGTCGCGTTCGTCGACACCTTCGAGCGCCAGGCCGTGCGGTCCGAGGCCTTCTGGCGGGGCCGGGCCACCCCCGTCGCCGAGGGCGGGGACGCCACCAGCCTGATCGCGAGCGGTCCGGACGGCGCCTGGGTCGCGATGCTCGTACTCCTCGACGAGACGGGCCCGTCGATGACGGCGGACGGCGAGAAGGCGGCAGACAGGGGTGTGCCGCCGCAGATCCATGTGGTGAGCGTCTATGTGCGCCCGGGACACCGGGGGACGGGCGTGGCCGAGCAGCTGTTCCGCGGGGCCACCGCGTGGGCGTGGGAGCACACCAAGGCCGAACGGGTGCGGCTCTGGGTGCACGGCGACAACGCGCGGGCGCAGGCCTTCTACCGTCGGCTCGGGTTCGTCAGGACGGGCGCGACCATGGCCTTTCCGCCGATTCCCGAGGAGACGGAGTACGAGATGGTGCTGCTCCGGCCCTGACGCCCTGTTCGCTGGGCGGACGCCTGATCCCCGGATGCCGAGGGCCCCGGGGCGTACGGGAGGCCGTGGTGGGCCCGGTGGGGAGGCCAGTGGGGAGGCCGGGCGGCGGTCAGCGTGCCAGGCTGCGGTGGGGCCAGCGGGCGCGGGCCTGTTCCTCCGAGCGCAGCAGCGCCAGGGTGCGGATGCCCAGCGCCGGGCCCTCGGTGAGCAGTTCCGGGAGCTGCGGGAGCGGGGCCACGGCGGCGACGTCGTCGAGGACCAGGGTGAGTGGTGGGTCGAGCCGGCCGGCGGATGACCGTTCGGCCATGCGGCGGCCGTGCTCGACCACGCTGGAGACGAGTGCGGTCAGCAGGGGCATCGCACCCGGGTGGGTCCGTGGGTCCTCGATGGCTTCGCCCACCACGTAGAGCGTTCCCCCTTCGGCTACGCATGACTCCAGTGCCAGGGAATCGGCGCGCTTGGGATTGCAGGCGTCGCGGATGTGGATCGAGGAGAGCGCGGAGAGGGCACGGGCCGTCAGCTGCTGGGCGATGTCGCGGCGTTCGGGATGGCCGGTGAGGGTGGCTTCCAGTTCCCCGGCGGAACCGGCGGCGGCCCGGGCGTTCGTGCGGAGGATGCGGACGGGCTCGTGCGCGGCGGCACCGGAGGCCCAGCGGTGCACCTGGCGGAACGGTTTGCCATCCGCCGCAGCGGCGTGCAGCCAGCAGCGGAGCAGGGTCGCGGCGGCGTCCGCCATGGCCGAGTCGAGGGCGTGCGGCGGCCGGACGGGGGCGAGGAGCGCTGTTGCGCGGGCGGCCGCGACATCGCGGGACTCGCACCCCGCGGTCGGGGACCAGCGCAGCCGGGCCGGGGTGTCGAGGAGGTGGCTCGGGTCGTAGAGGTGGGTCGGGCCGAGCTTGGCGCGGGTGTCCTTGGTCCGGGACCACACCGCGGGGTCCGAGGTGGTGACGAGGACGGGGCCGTCGGCGTCGAGGACCGCCTGCACGGCAAGGTCCGGGCCGCGGTGGAGGCCGGTGAAGTGCACCCCGGTGAGCTGCTGTCGGGTGGGGGAGGCGGCGGTCGCTGCCTGCGTCGGGAGAACGGCTTCGGTGGCCGTGCCCGGGAGGCCGGCCGGGGAGCGGGGGGCCGTGGCGGACTCCGGGGGAGGCGCGGTGGTCGCGTACCCGGGGGCCGGGGGCCGGCTGTGGGCGCACGCGCCGGGGTGGCCCGCCGCGGGAGCGCCGGGGAGGGGCGCGGGGGAGCCATGGGGCGTCGGGAGGCCTGCTGCGGGGGCTCCTGGGACGGCGTCGGCTGCTCCGGTGCCGTCGGTGGGGAGACCGGTTCCGTGGTGGCCGCCGGTGCCCGGGGTGACGGTGGGGTGCTGGGGTCCGTCGTCGCTGCCGGGGACCGGGGCGCCGCGTGCTCCGGGGCCCGGTGCTCGGAGGCCCAGCGCTCCGGGGCCCGGTGCTCCGGCGTCGAGTGCTCCCGTTCCGAGTGCTCCCGTGTCGGGGGCGAACGTGTGCTGGGCGTCGGGCGGAAAGGCGTGACCGGGGACGTCCGGCCGGGCGCCCGGGTCTGGAGCCGCCGGGTCCGGGTGGACCGGGGGTGCCCAGGCGGCGGGTGCTCCGCCCGGGTGGTGCTCGGTCGGTCCCTGGCGGCCGGTCTTCGGGCCGTACGGGCCGGTGGTGATCTGCCCGGTCGCCGGGGCGGTGGCCGTCCCGGCCGTCGGGGCGGGGGCCGGGGAGCCGTGTCCCCGGGCGGCCTTCGGGGCGTCCCGGTCGTGGCGGGCGGCGGCGCGTACGGCCTTCCAGCGGGTCAGCACGCCGATGACGAAGACCGACAGCACGAACAGCACCATCAGTTCGCTGATGAGGATGCCCCAGAACAGCCCGTATCCCGAGAGGCGGTCCGGCCGGGCGCCCGGCCAGGCGGCCGCCAGGTCGTGCGGTTCGGTCACCAGGTGGCGCATCGCCAACGGGGTGCGGGTGAAGGCGACTCCGTCCGGCCACGCCCCGTGGGTGAACAGCGCGGCCAGGCCGGTGGCCGTCCACACCAGCAGGGTCAGGCCCAGCAGGAATCCGAGGACCCCGACGAGCAGACTGTCGGGGACGCCGCGCTGGGGCCGCCCGTCCCGGCTTCCTCCCGTGGCGGACGCCGTCACGTCAGGCCACCGTCGACTCGTCCGCGAGCCGTTCCTCCATGGCCTGGGCCGCGCGCTCCTCCGCCTCCGCTTCGGCGGCCTGCTCCACGGCCAGGGCCTCCTGGCTCATCGAGGACTCGGTCATCGCGCGGTCGGTGTAGACCAGCGGTCGTTCCGCCTCGGTGATCAGGTGTTTCACGACCTGGACGTTGCCATTGACGTCCCAGACCGCGATGCCCGGGGTGAGGGTCGGAATGATCTCCACGGCCCATCGTGGGAGGCCGAGCACCTGGCCGGTGGCGCGTGCCTCGTCGGCCTTCTGGGCGTAGATGGTGCGGGTCGACGCCATTTTGAGGATGGCTGCCGCCTCCCGGGCCGCGGCTCCGTCGACCACGTCGGAGAGGTGGTGGACGACGGCGACGAACGACAGGCCGAGCCGGCGGCCGAACTTCAGCAGCCGCTGGAACAGCTGTGCCACGAAGGGCGAGTTGATGATGTGCCAGGCCTCTTCGACCAGGAAGATCCGCTTCTTGCGGTCGGGGCGGATCCAGGTGTGCTCCAGCCAGACGCCCACGATCGCCATCAGGATCGGCATCGCGATGGAGTTGCGGTCGATGTGCGACAGGTCGAAGACGATGAGCGGGGCGTCGAGGTCGATGCCGACGGTCGTCGGGCCGTCGAACATGCCGCGGAGGTCGCCGTCGACCAGCCGGTCCAGCACCAGGGCGACGTCCAGGCCCCAGGCCCGTACGTCGTCCAGCTCGACGTTCATCGCCTCCGCCGACTCCGGTTCGGGGTGGCGGAGCTGTTCGACGATGTCGGTGAGGACGGGCTGCCGGTCGGTGATGGTCTCGTTGACGTAGGCGTGCGCGACCTTCAGCGCGAAGCCGGAGCGTTCGTCGAGGCCGTGGCCCAGGGCGACTTCGATGATCGTGCGGAGGAGGGCGAGCTGGCCGGTGGTGGTGATGGACGGGTCGAGGGGGTTGAGCCGGATCCCGCCGTCCAGGGCCGCCACCGGGTCGAGCCGGATGGGGGTGATGCCCAGTTCCTCGGCGATGAGGTTCCACTCGCCGACGCCGTCCTCGCCCTGGGCGTCCAGCACCACGACCTGCCGGTCGCGGAACCGCAGCTGCCGCAGGACATACGTCTTCTCCAGCGCCGACTTGCCGTTGCCGGACTCGCCGAGGACCAGCCAGTGCGGGGCGGGGAGCTGCTGGCCGTAGAGCTGGAACGGGTCGTAGATGTAGCCCTTGCCCGAGTACACCTCGCGCCCGATGATCACTCCGGAGTCGCCGAGGCCGGGGGCGGCGGTGGGCAGATAGACGGCCTGTGCCTGGCCCGTGGAGGTACGGACCGGCAGCCGGGTCGTCTCCACCTTCCCGAAGAGGAAGCTGGTGAACGCCTCGGTGGCGGCGGTCAGCGGATCGAGCACGGCGGGGCCCCTATCGTCGGATACCGGTCGCGAAGGGCAGCGTGTTCACAAAGGCCCGGTGGTGTTCGCGGTCGCACCACTCCAGCTTGAGATAGGACTTGCCCGCCGAGGCGCGGATGGTCCGCTTGTCGCGGGCCAGGGCCTCGGGGTTGCGGGAGGAGACGGTGAGGTAGCCGACGAGGTTCACGCCGGCCGCGCCGCTCGCCAGGTCCTCGCCGCGCTGGTCGAGGCGGCCGTGGGCGGCGATGTCGCGGGGGTCGACGGTGCGGTTCATCTTGGCGGCGCGGGAGGCGTCGGCCTCGTCGTTGGTCTTCTCGGTCAGCATCCGTTCGATGGCGACCTCGGTCGGCTCCAGGTCCATGCAGACCGCGACGGTCCGGATGACGTCCGGGGTGTGGACGAGCAGCGGGGCCAGGAAGTTGACCCCGACCGGGGTCATCGGCCACTCCTTCACCCAGGCCGTGGCGTGGCACCAGGGGGCGCGGGTGCCCGACTCCCGGGTCTTGGCCTGGAGGTAGGTGGCCTCCCGGGCGTCGAGCTCGGCCGGCCAGGCGTTGCGCTTGGTCATCGCCTGGATGTGGTCGATCGGGTGGTCCGGGTCGTACATCGAGTGCACCAGGGAGGCCAGCCGGCCCTGTCCGAGGGGCTGGCGGACCCGGATGTCGGCCTCGGTGAGCCGGGCGCAGATGTCGGTCAGCTCGCGGGCCATGACGACGGCCAGACCGGCGTCCTTGTCGAGCCGGCCGCGGCCGCGGTGGGTGGCGCGGGCCATGGCGTGGGCCTCGGCGGCCAGTTCGCGGGTGTAGTGCATGCAGGCGACCAGGTAGGCGCGGTGCTGCTCGGAGGAGGTGGACACCATCGACTGGAGCTGGTCGTAGGAGTCCTGGAGCCAGCCCGGGGACCGGGAGTCCCCGCGGCGCTCCACGTCCTTGGCGTGGGCGTCCGGGTCGGCCGGGAGGGTGCGGGCCAGCATCTGCAGCCGGGTGACGAACCCGTCGCCGTTGGCCACGTGCTTGAGCAGCGTCCCGAACCGGTCGACCAGGGCCTCCTGGTCCTCGCTGTCGCGCAGTCCGACGCCGGGGCCCTCGATCTCGATGGCGGCGGTGACGGTGCGCCGGTCGGCGTGGAGCAGCACCGCGATCTCGTCGGGGCCGAAGGGGGCGGAGAGCCAGTTGATCCGGCCGATGCCCGGCGGCGGGCCGACCTCGACCTCCTGGCCGTCGAGCCGGGTGCCGGCCTCGGTCGCGGTGGAGCGGTAGGTGGCGCCCTTGCGCAGGGAGCGCTTGTAGGAGCGGTTGATCTCGAACCACTTGTAGAACGTGCGGTGCTTGTACGGCACGTACACGGCGGCGAGGGCGATCGCCGGGAACCCGGCGAGGGTGGCGATGCGCAGCGGCAGGACGGGGACGAGCAGCCCGCACATCATGCCGAGGAACGCGCCCGCGATGATCAGGGCGATCTCGCCGGTCTCCCGGTTCTTGCCGACGATCGCGTTGGGCCGGGCGCGGCCGATGAGATACGTGCGGCGGGGCGCGATCGGGTGGGACTGGGTCGTCAACGCCGCTCACCTCCTGAGGATGTGCTGTTGTTGCCGGCCCCGGCGCCGGTGCCACGGTCGTGCGTACGGGGTGCGGGGGCGGAGGAGGCGGGGGCGTTGCCGCCGCCGGAGGTGCGGACGGGGGCGGAGCCGCCGCGGGAGCTGTGGGCCGCGACGCCGCCGGAGACGCCGCCGGCCGCGGCGGGCGCGGTGGACGGCCGGTCGTTGCCGCCGCCACCGCGGCTGCTGTGCGTCTTGATGCCCTGTTTCACCAGGGCGGCCGGGGAGGAGATGACCGCCGCCGCCTGGCTGCCGTCGGTGGCGGCCTTGCGGTTGCTGCGGGCGCCGGCGATCTCGTCGCCGAAGCCGGGCACGAAGCGGTAGATCATGGCGCTGGCGAAGATGGCGAGCAGGATGATCGCGAGGCCGGAGACGACCGCCGAGAAGGCGTCGGGGCCGTCGTCGGAGGCGGAGAGCGCCCCGGCGAGGCCGAGCACGATGATGATCACCGGCTTGACGAGGATCACCGCGATCATGATCCCGGCCCAGCGGCGCACGTGGCCCCACATGTTCTTGTCGACGAGGCCCGCGTAGACGGCCGTCCCGAGGAGCGCGCCGGCGTAGAGCAGCGCGGCCCGGATGACCAGTTCCAGCCAGAGGACGCCGGCGGCCAGGATCGAGACGAGGCTGACGACGATCAGCATGATCGGACCGCCGCCGATGTCGTCGCCCTTCTTCAGGGCCTCGGCGAACGAGCCGAAGTAGGTCTGGGTCTGCGAGCCCGTGCCGGCGGCGATGACCTCGGTGACGCTGTCGGTCGCGGAGACGACCGTATAGAGGATCAGCGGGGTGAAGGCCGAGGCGAGGACGGTGAGCCAGAGGAAGCCGACGGCCTCGGTGATCGCCTCGGTGAACGGGACGCCGCGGATGGCGCGCTTGGCGACGGCGAGCAGCCAGAGGAGGAGGGTGAGGATGGTGGAGGCGGCGAAGACGACGGCGTACTGGCGCAGGAAGGCCGTGTTCGTGAAGTCGACTTCGGTGGTCTCGCTGACGGCCTTGGAAAGCTTCCGCACGATCCAGGCGGCGGCGTCGGCGCAGCCCTTGGCGAGGGAGGAGAGGGGGTCGAGGGGGCTGTCGCTGAGGGGGTCGCCGGGGCCTTGGCCGGCTTTGCTGGGGGCGCTGTCGCCTCGTTCGCAGTATTCCTTGGCGGGGCCGGCGATGAGCTCACAGGGGTCGTTCTTGTCATCCGGTTTCGGTGACGGTTCGGCGACCGCACGGGTAGCCATGATGACCAGCGTGGCTTGGAAGCTTGCCAACACCGAGGCTGTGGTGAGGGCTCGGGCCGAGTGTTTACCGGGCATAGGTGAAGCCTCCGTAGCCGTCGACTGCGCCTGCGATTTCGTCGGCTCCCGAGACCGGGTTGTCACCCGTCACGGGGGTGGGGCCTTGCTTCTGGTCCGTCTTCAAGACCTTCCAGTCCGAGTCGGTCCACCGAAGCTTCACCGTGACGGTGTACCAGTTGCTGGTCACGGGCTTGGTGGAACCCTCGCCGGCCAAGCCGAATAGGCCCGTACACCAAACTTCCACTTCAGCGGTGTCGCCGAAGCGCTTGATCGTCGTGCCCACCGGGACGGTGCGATTCACGAACGTCATGCCTTCGGGAGAACTGCCGTCCGCCTTGAGGCCGATGCTGGACAGCAGGCTCTTGTTGTAGTCGGAGTCGAAGCCCGACTGCAGTCCTCCCCTGGCCTCGGGCGCCGCCACGGCGTTCACGATCCGGCGCCGTGTCTCGGTGCGGAACATCCCGTCGCCCCCCAGCGCCACCGCATAGTTCGCCGCCGCGCTCTGTGCCCCCTGCTTCGTCTTCGGGAAGCCGGAGGCGATGCCCGCCTGTGAGCCCGTCACCGGCTTCTCGCCCGTCGGGGCCGTCGGCTGTGACTGGGCGCCGCTGCCCCCTGGTTCCTCGCCGGACTCCTTCTTGCCGCCGCCCCGGTTGGCGAAGGCGATCGCGGCGATCAGCAGGACGACCACGCCCACGACGGTGATCATGCCCTTCGACGGCCGTGCGGCGGTGCGGGAGCGGCGGCCGTCGTCGTACCCGTCGCCACCCGCCCCTTCCGGCAGGCGGGTCCGGGTCTGGCGGCCGGCGCCCGGGCCGTCGTCCGGGTAGCCGGTGCCGTATCCGTCGTCACCGAGACTCATGCTGGGCGTGCCCCCTCGAACTCAGCCTCCGTCGATGCCTTGCCGTATGCATAGTCGCAGCGGGCGCAGGGCGACGGTAGACGCGCTGGTTCGTGGGTGGGCGCGGAGTGGTGACACGACATCAAGGGGACGCAACCTCAGCCGGTGGGCACGACGGACAGGTGGGACGAGGCGGGAGGGGTTCCGACCGCCTCCGCCCTCGGGGGCGGAGGGGTGGACGACCCGTGGGCCTGAGCGGATGGGGACGGGCCGCTAGACCGCCATGCCGTAGACGATGGTGAAGAGTGTGCCGAGGGATCCGATGATGAAGACGCCGGTCAGCCCGGCGACGATCAGCCCCTTGCCCTGTTCGGCGCTGAAGGTGTCGCGCAGGGCCGTGGCGCCGATCCGCTGCTTGGCCGCGCCCCAGATGGCGATGCCGAGGCAGAGCAGGATCGCCACCGCCATCACGACCTCGACCATGACGCGCGCCTCGTTGCCCAGGCTCCCGAACGGTCCCCAGTCCGGGGCGATGCCGCCGATGATGGTGGTGATGTCGCCCTTGTCGGCTGCCAGGAACATTGTGAAACTCACCGCCCCTATTGGGTAGTTGTACGCCGCCCTGCCGTGCGGCACGGGTCAGTCTCTATCTTCGCCGAAGATGCCGCTCTCGCATGTCGACTTGGCGGCCAATTTTGGCGGATCTCGTGCGTGTTGCCGGTCACGGGCACGGGACGGGCGTCGTCGCGGGTGTTGCGGAACGCGCTGTCACTGTGTGTATCACGGGGTGTGACGCCGGGCAACGCCGGTTGACGGTGGGGGAAGTGGAGGGAAGCGGGGCAGGGGCGGAGAGCAAGCCGAACGCCGGGCGGGGGCGTGGGATTCGGTGGGGCGCTCCGGGGCGGACGGTGGCCTCCGGCTTCTCCTCCCGGGCGCCGTGCCGGGTCGGGCTGCGCCTCCCGCGCACCGCACCGCCCTTCCGTGCCCCGTGCCGCCCCTCCGCGCGCCGCCCTGCCTCGCCCGGTGGGCGGCGCGCTTCGGTCCGGGGCCGGTCCGGTGGCCCCCAAGGCGCCCCGACGGGCGGTGCGAGGCGCCGAACGGTCCGCGACAGCGCCGCACGATCTGGAGACGGCGATGGCCGCCGGTCCGGCGCAACGACGTGACCCGCCACCGGAGGCGGCGTCCGCCGCGAGCCGCGGGCAGCCCCGGGGCGCGGCGCTGTGCGAGCCTTTTCGGACACGTGTGGCAGCCGCCGGGGGCGCACGGGGAGAGCCGAGGACGCCGCCGTGCGCCGGTCCGGGCCGTCGGGCGGTGCGGGGGCCGCGGGTTCGGGTTCCGGACGTGCCGGAGGCCGACAATGATGCAGTGAACTCGCGCCGGATGGGGGAGGGTTGAGGGGTGCGGAAAATCTGGGTCGTGAGCGGACTGGGGATAGGGCTGTGCCTCTCCTTCCTCGGGCTCCTGGTGGTCGGTACGTACACGGCGGCGGCGAACCTCGCCGGCGGTGGCGGCGGCAGCGCGGGCGGTCTGGCGAAGGGCGCGGTCCCGGCCGCGTACCAGGGGCTGGTGCAGAAGTGGGGCAACCTCTGCCCCGCCCTCTCCCCGGCGCTGCTCGCCGCGCAGCTGTACCAGGAAAGCGGCTGGAATCCGGAGGCGCGCAGCCCCGCCGCGGCACAGGGCATCGCGCAGTTCATCCCCGGGACGTGGGCCACGCACGGCATCGACGGGGACCGCGACGGCGACCGTGACGTCTGGGACCCCAAGGACGCCATTCCGTCGGCGGCCTCCTACGACTGCGAGCTGGCCCGTTACGTCAAGAACGTGCCGGGGGACCGGACCGCCAACATGCTGGCCTCCTACAACGCCGGGGCGTACCGGGTGATCAAGGCGGGCGGGGTGCCGCAGATCCGGGAGACCCAGAACTACGTCAAGATCATCACGACCCTCTCCAAGAGCTTCGCGGCGCCGGTCTCCCGGGTCCCCGCGTCGCGGCAGGCCGCCGGGGCGATCTACTACGCGCAGAAGAAGCTGGGCACGCCCTATCTGTGGGGCGGCACCGGCACGGCGGGGCAGGGCGGGCGGTTCGACTGCTCGGGGCTCACCCAGGCGGCGTACAAGTCGGTCGGCATCGAGCTGCCGCGGGTGGCGAACGACCAGTACAACGCCGGTTCGCACCCGCGCCGGAACGAGCTGCTCCCGGGGGACCTGGTGTTCTTCTCGGACGACCTCTCCGACTCGCGCGCCATCCGGCACGTGGGGCTCTACGTCGGCGGCGGCTACATGATCAACGCGCCGTACACCGGGGCCGTCATCCGTTTCGACAAGATCGATACCCCGGACTATTTCGGGGCGACCCGGGTCACGGAGGATGGCGCAAAGGCGCTCCCCTCGGCCGACTCTGCGTAAGGCTGTGCCCCTGCGTCGTGCCCGACCGGTGGGGCGTCCCGGTGTGCCCTTGAGCTGTACTCCGCGTGAAGCCCACCCCCTGAGCTGCGATGATGGATCACCCTTGGGTAACGTCCTCGTGATCATTCAGTGGAGAGAGGAACGCCTGCACGGGGATCTGACGTTCCCTTCTCCGGGGACGCAGCTTTTCAGGAGACCGCGGATTCCCAGCAGTTCCACACCGAGCACAGACAAGGGGCGCGCCTGATGGCCGGAGTCGAATCGACCGGGTCGAACCCCGATGTATCCCTCCTCTACGACGTCAACGGGCTGGCCGCCGACGCCCCGCACTGGTTCGACCGGGTCATGGAGTGGACCGGCGAGTACGGGATCCTGGCGGCGATGGCGCTGCTGATGGTCTGGTGCTGGTGGGGCGTCAGGCGGCGGGAGGACGCGCCGTCCGGCGTGGCCGGGCTGGTCTGGGCGCCGCTCGCCGCCGGTATCGCGGTGCTTCTCAACGTGCCGATCCGGGGTTTCGTGGAGCGCCCGCGGCCCTTCGTGGACCACCGGGGCCTGGAGGTGCTGGTCGACGGGAAGACCGACTTCTCGTTCGTCAGCGATCACTCCACGATGGCGATGGCGCTCGGCGTGGGCATCTTCGTCGCCGACCGCAGGTTCGGACTGGCGGGCATCGCCCTCGCGTTCCTCGAGGGCTTCTGCCGGGTCTACATGGGCGTGCACTACCCGTCGGACGTCATCGGCGGGTTCGCGCTCGGCACCGCGGTCGTGCTGCTGCTGGCGCCGGCGGCGATGGCCCGCTGCAAGAGCGCGTCGGGGTCGTGGCCCGCCTGTTCGGCCTGGGCAAGGGTTGCGGCCAGGGCGTCGGTCTTCGTCGGCGTGC
>NZ_JBEOXS010000105.1:0-13537 GCF_040296705.1 Streptomyces sp. NPDC002055 | reverse complement strand
GGTTCCGGAACGTATATTTACGGCCCTGGGGGCCACAAATACACGGAAGCTTCCGGAACCCCCACCCCTGCGGCCCCGCCCCCTCCCGCCGGTGGCCACGTCCTGGGAACGCGGCGCTGCTCGGGAGCCGGTTGGGTGCTGGTGGGAGCCGGTCGCAGGGCGCCGGGTCACAGGGGAGTCGCTGCCCGTCGAGTGCGGGATTCGCTACGGGATCACCACGACCGGGCGCTGGGCGCGCCGTGCCAGCCGTCCCGCCACCGAGCCGAAGAGCCTGCCGACCAGTCCGTGGGTGGATCCGACCACGATGGCGTCGGCGGAGTACTCCCGCCCGACTTCCTCCAGCTCGTGACAGATGTCACCGCCCCGTTCGACCAGGATCCAGGGGACTTCGCACAGATAGTCCGCACAGGCGAGTTCGAGGCCGAGCACCTCGGTGCGGTGGTCCGGGACATCGACGAAGACCGGGGGCTCGCAGCCCGCCCAGACCGTCGTCGGGAGCCGGTTGGCCACATGGACGATGATCAGCCCCGACCTCGACCGCCGTGCCATGCCGATGGCGTAGGCGAGGGCCCGCTCACTGGAGGTGGAGCCGTCGAAGCCGACAACGACTCCGTGCTGGAACGCCGGATCGCAGGAGTGGCGTGTCTGTTCCGCCGCTTCGAGGTTCGCTGTGGGATCTGCGACCTGCTTGCGGTCCGCGGGTTCGGGGATTTCGTGACCGGCCATCGGTGTCTCGGCGAAGGGAGTCCTGAGGAGGGAACGACGGTTGACGAGCGGGGTCGAAGCTGGTGGATAGTCCGGGAATCATCTTCCCAAGCCCTTACCCACCAGGGTACGGCGACACTCCCCGCCTGCCCAGGGCCTGCCCCGTCACGCAGGACGGGCCGCTGGGGCAGCCGCTGATGCGGCTTCCGGGAGCATGCCGGAGCCGGGCCCGGAGCGCAATGCCCTCCGGGCATTCGTGACACAGCGGACGCCGGCTCCGTCGGTCCCCGAGGGGCGCACCGGAGCCCGACCGGGGGCGCGACGGGCCGTGGACCGCGCCTGCCGGCGGGGCGGCGGGGCACCGTGGTGACGTACGGGACGTCGGGAGCGCGGGGGCGGACACGCGGCGCAGGAGCGTACGCCGGGAGACCTTCCGCGGCGCAGTTGGACACCACGCCTTTTCGGCCAACTTCCGCCAGCTATCATGAGCTTGCTCAGCGTTGCCACCAACACCCGTCCGACCAGCGGGGAAAGGGGCGCAGGGGGTGCATGCACCCTACGAGAGTTGGGCAGGGGCGAGAGGCGTACTTCCCACCGGCGCTGCCGAGTGCAACGCTTCGTGATCGAATGCTTCACGCCAAGTTGTCATGTCGACATAGCGGTGGGTGGTGAACTTGTCACGCCGACCTCATACGACACAGTAGATTCGATCTTGGCCATTCACGGCGGGGGACTTGTGCAGGACCGAGGGGAAACGTGCAGGACCGAGAGGACGCGACCACCGAGGGGGGCTTAGAGCCATGAGCCAGGACTCCACGACTGCACCGGAGGCCGCGCGGAAGCTGTCCGGGCGCCGCCGCCGGGAGATCGTCGCAGTGCTGCTCTTCAGCGGGGGCCCCATCTTCGAGAGCTCCATCCCGCTTTCCGTGTTCGGCATCGACCGGCAGGACGCGGGGGTCCCGCGGTACCGGCTGCTGGTGTGCGCCGGAGAGGATGCCCCGCTGCGGACCACAGGGGGGCTCGAACTGACCGCGCCGTACGGTCTGGAGGCGCTGGCGCGAGCCGGCACCGTCGTCGTACCGGCATGGCGGTCGATCACATCACCACCACCGGCCGACGCCCTCGAGGCGCTGCGCCGGGCCCATGAAGAGGGCGCTCGGATCGTCGGGCTGTGCACGGGGGCATTCGTGCTGGCCGCGGCGGGGCTGCTGGACGGCCGGCCCGCCACGACGCACTGGATGTACGCGCCGACGCTCGCCAAGCGGTATCCGTCCGTCCATGTCGATCCACGCGAGCTCTTCGTGGACGACAACGATGTTCTGACCTCGGCCGGGACCGCGGCGGGCATCGACCTCTGCCTCCACATCGTGCGCACCGACCACGGGGCGGAGGCGGCGGGCGCACTGGCCCGGCGGCTCGTCGTGCCGGCGCGCCGCAGCGGGGGGCAGGAGCGCTACCTCGACAGGTCTTTACCGGAAGAGATCGGCGCGGACCCGCTCGCCGAGGTCGTCGCGTGGGCGCTCGAGCACCTGCACGAGCAGTTCGACGTGGAGACCCTGGCGGCCCGTGCCTATATGAGCCGGCGCACCTTCGACCGGCGGTTCCGGTCGCTCACCGGGAGCGCTCCCCTGCAGTGGCTGATCACTCAGCGGGTGCTCCAGGCCCAGCGGCTGCTGGAGACGTCCGACTACTCGGTGGACGAGGTCGCCGGGCGCTGCGGCTTCCGCTCGCCGGTCGCGCTGCGCGGCCACTTCCGGCGGCAGCTGGGGTCCTCCCCGGCGGCCTACCGGGCGGCGTACCGGGCGCGCAGGCCGCAGAACGGGAGCGCGGAGCGGGGCGACCACCGGCTGGAGATCGCCGAACAGCGGCAGGTCGAGCCGGTCGGCGCCACGCTGGGGATGCGCAGGCCGGGGGGCGGAGCCTTCGCCCCCACAGGGCTCGAACCAGGCAAACCGGACTCCGATCTCTATCTGCCGCGTCTGCCCGAACAGGGCGGCAGCCGGAATCCGGGACGTCCGGCAGTGCCCGGCCAGCGGGACCGCCCCGTAGGGTGAGACATATGAACGATCGCATGGTGTGGATCGACTGCGAGATGACCGGCCTCTCGCTGTCGAACGACGCGCTCATCGAGGTGGCCGCCCTGGTCACCGACTCGGAGCTGAACGTCCTCGGCGACGGTGTGGACATCGTGATCCGCCCGCCCGCCGAGGCGCTCACCACCATGCCCGAGGTGGTGCGCGAGATGCACACCGCCTCCGGGCTGCTCGCCGAGCTGGACGGCGGCACGACCATGGCGGACGCCGAGGAGCAGGTGCTGGCGTACATCCGTGAGCACGTGCCGGAGCGCGGCAAGGCCCCCCTGTGCGGGAACTCCGTCGGCACGGACCGCGGCTTCCTGCTGCGCGACATGCCGACGCTGGAGAACCACCTGCACTACCGGATCGTGGACGTGTCCTCGATCAAGGAGCTGGCCCGCCGCTGGTACCCGCGGGCCTACTTCAACAGCCCCGAGAAGAACGGCAACCACCGTGCTCTCGCGGACATCCGGGAGAGCATCGCCGAGCTCCGTTACTACCGGGAGGCGGTCTTCGTGCCGCACCCCGGCCCGGACTCGGAGACGGCGAAGACCATCGCGGCGAAGCACGTGCTTCCCGCGGACGTCCGGGCGGAGTGACACCTCGCTCCCGGTCGGCCCAAACCCGGGAGCGAGCACCCCTCCGGACCCTGTACACTTTTTCTCGGCCGGTGCGGAACGGAAAGCGCCGGTCGTGGTGGGTATAGCTCAGCTGGTAGAGCACCTGGTTGTGGTCCAGGATGTCGCGGGTTCAAGTCCCGTTACTCACCCTGACGCAGTCGAGGCCCCGGTCCCCAGGACCGGGGCCTCGCGGCGTATGGGGAGGTTTTCCGGACCGTCGGGGCGGTGGGGAGCGGCGGGCGGGGGCTGATCCCGATTGCGGTCGACGGGGGCGGCGGGCCGGGAGGCGGCGGGCCGGGCACGCAGGGCCACACGGGGCACAGGGACCTCACGCTCCCCGTGGGGCCGACACACTCCCCGTGGGGCCGACACACCGGGCACCCGCTCGCGGCCTCGAGCCTCAGCCCACGGCATCCCTGGCATCCGCTCCACGTCGGAAAGGTCACCGACCACCCCGTCGGCCCCTGCCGCCCACAGCTCCTGCGCTCCGGTAGGCCCGCCGGCCGCACCGACCGACCACCCGAAGACCCACGCCGAGCCCGCCCGCACAAAGGACCCGCCCGACCGTGCCGTGTCACCCGTCCCGATCCCGGAGCATCGAGGAAAGAAAGGGGCTGCCGGGGCAACCCCGGCAGCCGTTCGGGTGCCGCGCATCCGGCGCGGTGTCGTACCGTCCCTCGTGGGCCACTACGAAAGGACACCCCTCAGCATGAGGCAGACCATTCCCGCAGCCAATGGGCTGCCTCGGCCGTTCCGTGGCCTGGTCCTCGACTTCGCCGGAGTCCTGACCGACGGAGTGCACAGGGCGCACGAGGCGTGGTGCGCCGATCAGGGACTCGCTCCGGATGCGTGGCGGAAGACCCTGAATACCCATCCCGAGGCCCGGTGTCATTACCAGGCCCTAGAAGTGGGAACCATGAGCCAAGCCGAGTTCAACCAGCTCACGGCCACGATCCTCGGAGTGAACGACGGCAACAATCTCATGGGCCGCGTCTGGTCGGCCGTCCGCCCTGCTGCCCGGATGATCGCATTCGCCCGCGCGGCCCGCACCGCCGGATACACGGTCGCGATGCTCTCGAACTCCTTCGGCCTGGACCCTTACGACCCGTACCACCACATCGGCGTGCGCGACCTGTTCGACGTGACGGTGATCTCCGAACTCGAAGGCGTCGCGAAACCCGATCCGGTGATCTACCAGCTCACCCTTGAGCGTATGGGGCTACCTGGCAGTACGTGCGTGTTCGTTGACGACCACGCGGCGAACCTTCCCCCTGCTCAGGCCCTCGGCATCACAACCGTGCTGGCTACCGGCGAAGACGCGACCGTGACACAACTGGAGTCCCTGCTTGGTGTCCGCGCAGTCTGCGCCGCCTGATGCCAACGAGTCGGATCTCCATCGCCCGACGTCGTCAACCGGAAGACGAGCGAACCCGTTTCGCCGACGCCCCCTGCGGGCGTACCGTCCGAATGTGAGGCCACTCACATCGGAGGGACTGTCATGACCCAATGGGCGGAATACAGCGCCGGAGAGCGGATCAAACTCTTAAGAGGCGCCAGCCTGACTCAAGAGCAACTCGCCGAAGCCGCTGGTCTCTCCGTGGCAACCATCCGCAAGGCTGAGCAGGGCGGCAAAGGAAACTCGACGTCTCCCTCACTCGCACCGAAACGCGCCAGTGGGATACCGCTGCCGCCGAACTCGCCGCAGTGTGCGAGATGGCCCCACGATGGGTGCGTCACCAGGCTCTGCCTGGGGTGATCGTCGGCCGCCTCGCGGACGTGTCCGTAACCAAGGTGCGCCGCCTCGCGGTCGCGGTCGATATCCCCCTCAGCATCCACTGATCGGCCCGACTGACACGCTCCGTAGCAGTTCATCCACCACGTCGTGCTGCTCGATGTCGGCGGCTACTTCGCCCCGACCCTCCAAACGCTCTGCGACCGATTCTCGGGTCGCGTGCTCGGCGTCGTCGAGGACACCGAGAACGGACACAAGAGGTACGCAGAGCGCGACAAGCCCCCTTGCCCGGTCGTCTCGGTCGCCCGGTCGCCGCTCAAGGACCCGGAAGACTTTCTGGTCGGGCAGTCCGTCGTGTTCTCAGCCGAGGCGCTCATGCGCGGCCGCGACGACATCATGCACGGCCGCCCTGCCCTCGTGATCGGGTTCGGCAAGCTCGGCTCCAGCATCGCCCGTCTGCTGCACGCCAAGGGTGTGCAAGTGACCGTGTACGACATCGACCCCGTGCGTCGCACACAGGCGCTCTCGCAGGGGTTCACCGTCGCCCGCGACCGCGATGCAGCCCTGGCCGGCGCCGGGCTCGTGCTCTGCGCGACGGGTGCTGTCTCGCTCCGCGGCGAGGACTTCCAACACCTTCGCAACGGCACGTACGTCGCGACGGTCACGAGCAGCGAGGACGAGCTCGACCTCGGCGGACTGCCCAGCGTCTACACCAGAACCCCCAACGGGGATCACGTCACGCGGTACTCGACGACCGGGCACTACTTCAATCGGCTCAACGGCGGTAACGCCGTCAACTTCCTGCACGGCGCGAGCGTTGGGCCGTTCATCTACCTCGTGCAGGCGGAGATCCTCGCCGGCGTCCGGATGCTGGCCCGGGGCGACCTCGGGCCCGGTATGCACGACGTCGACGCCAAGGACCGGGCCGCTATCGCGGCGACCTGGCTCACCTACTTCAACCGCTAAGGGGCACACATGCCGATCACGGCGAAGCACGTACTCGACACGCTCGACGCCTACCTGAGTCGCTACCCGGAGGACAAGAACACGCTTTCCGTCCTTGCCGAAGTCCTCGACGAGGCCGGGGACTCGATCGCCTCTCGGAAGGAGTTCCGCGGACACGTCACGGCCGGCGCGGTTCTGCTGCGCCCCGACGGCCGCGTGCTCACGATCGAGCACAAGGCGCTCGCGAAGTGGTTGCTTCCCGGCGGGCACGTCGAGCCGGACGACATGACGCTGCTCGACGCGGCGCGGCGGGAACTCGCGGAAGAGACCGGCATCGATGCCTCGCAGGTCGAACCGGACGACGAGGTGCCGCTGCATGTCGAGGCCCACCCGATCCCGGCGAACGACGCGAAGGGCGAGCCGGCGCATCAGCACTTCGACTTCCGGTTCTTGTTCCGCACGACCGCGGAAGAGGTCGATCTGCAAGAGGAGGAGGTCACCGCGTTCTCGTGGCAGTTCGCGGACATGCTGACCGCCGAGCCGCTGCGCGGCCGCGCGCTCGCCTCGATCCGGCCGTCTGACTGACGGTCCCGAGACCGGGTCGCCCGGCGGTGATACCCCCGATCCCGCCGGGCGACCCTCCGTCATGAGCCGGCGTCCCAGTCGCTCGTCCTGCTGTAGGCCGCGCCGGCCGTGGTGGCCTGCGCCGTCCCGGCCGGCGCCAGGGCGCCGCCGGCCACGGCGCCCGCGGCCACCGCCGCCACGCCCACCTTGGTGCCACGGCTCGGCCCGCGCCGGTGCGTCCTGCTCATGGGGTTCCTGCCTCTACTGCGGGGGTGAAGGTGGGAACACGCTAGCGATCAGCACCGGCGGAATCGCCGGGTCCGGCCCGGTCCGGCACTTCTTATGCCGCCGTGAAGAGCGGGATGCGCACCGATCAACCGTTCAAGCGGAAGGCGCTCCGGAACCGCCGCGGCGCGCCGCCGGACACCGGCGGCGGCGCCCGAGCCGGTGGCCGCGCCGGGCCGCCGCGGACCGCGGTCCGCCGAGCGCCAGCCAGATCCGGATCTCCGTCCCGCCGAGCACCGAGCGCCCGATCCGTACGTCACCGCCGGTCGACTCGGCGAGCCGCCGCACGATGTCCAGACCGAGCCCGGTCGATCCGGGCCGACCGTCGCCCTGGCCCCGCCGCAGCGCCGCGTCCGGGTCCTCGATACCGGGGCCCGCGTCCGAGACCAGCACGATCACCGCGTCGTCCGCGGTGTGCACATCGACGGCGAAGGCCGTGCCCTCGGGGGTGTGCCGGAAGACGTTGCCCAGCATCGCGTCGAGCGCGGCGGCGAGTTCGGTGCGGGCGACCGGGATCCGTACGGGCTGCTCGACGCCCGCCACCCGGACCGTGCGGTCCTCGTCCTCGGCGAGCGCGGACCAGAACCCCATCCGCTCGCGGATCACCTCGGCGGCGTCGCAGCCGGCCAGCGGCGACTGGGTCTGCGGCTTCTGCTCCCGCGCGGTGCGGATGATCCGGTCGACCTCGCCCTCCAGCTGGGCGACGGCCGACCGGGTCTGGTCGGCGGCCGGGCCGTCGCCGAGGGAGGCGGCGTTGAGCCGGAGCACGGTCAGCGGGGTGCGCAGCCGGTGGGAGAGGTCGGCGGCCAGCTCCCGCTCGTTGGCGAGCAGTTGGACGACCTGGTCGGCCATCGAGTTGAAGGCCGCTGCGGCGGCCCGCAGTTCGGCGGGGCCCTGCTCGGGGACGCGGGCACCGAGCTTCCCGTCGCCGAGGTCCTGGGCCGCGGCGGCGAGGTCCTCGGTGGGGCGGACCATCCGGGTGCCGAGCCGGTCGGCGATGGCGACCGACCCGACGACGAGCGCCAGGCCGACGGCGGCGAGCACCGCCCACGCGGTGGTGACGCCGTTGGTGACCTCGCTGTCCGGGACGAACACCTCGACGACGGCCACCTTGCCGGTGGCGACGGCGGTCGGCTGGAGCAGCGCGAAGCCGCCGGGCACGGCGGCGATGGAGGCCCGGCCGAGCCGGGTCGCGGTGGCCAGCTCGGCGTCGGAGGCCCGCTGCCGGCCGATGTCGACCGCACCACCGGCCCGCCGGGCGGCCGGTACGTGCACGGCCATCCGGTCCCGGGAGCCGGCCGTGGTGCTGGCGACGGCGCGCATCAGCTGCGGGCGGTCGGTGGTGATGGCCAGCGCGGGACCGATCGTGGCGGCCTGCCGCTCGGCGTTGGTGAACGCCCGGTCCCGGGCCATCTCCTTGACGACGAGCCCCAGCGGTATCGCGAAGGCGATGACGACCATGGCGGTGACGGCCAGACACACCTTGACCAGGGCCCATCTCATGCGGGCGGCTCCAGCTTGACCCCGACACCCCGCAGGGTGTGCAGGTAGCGCGGCCGGGCGGCCGTCTCGCCCAGCTTCCGCCGCAGCCAGGACAGGTGGACGTCGATGGTCTGGTCGTCGCCGTAGGACTGCTGCCACACCTCGGCGAGCAGTTCCCGGCGGGGCACGACGACGCCGGGCCGCCCGGCGAGGAAGGTCAGCAGGTCGAACTCACGGCGCGTCAGATCCAGTGCGCTGCCGTCCAGTTCCGCCTGCCGGCGCATCGGGTCGATGGTCAGCCCGCCGACCCGGATCACCGCGGGCGGGGTACCGGCCTCCGCCGTGGTGCGCGACCGCCGCAGCACCGCGGCCATCCGGGCGGACAGATGCTCCACCGAGAACGGCTTGACCAGATAGTCGTCGGCACCGGCGTGCAGCAGCCGGACGATCTCGGCCTCGTCGTCGCGCGCGGTGGCGATGATCACCGGAACGTCGGTGATCCCGCGCAGCATCTTCAGCGCCTCCGAACCGTCCAGATCCGGTAGACCCAAGTCGAGAATGACCACATCGAATCCGAAGTGGGCGACTTCCCGCAGCGCCTCCAGGGCGGTGCCGACGCTCCGAACGGTGTGGGAGGCCTCGGTCAGGTGCCGGATGAGGGCGGAGCGTACGAACTGGTCGTCCTCGACCACGAGCACACGTGCCATGAGCGGCACCGTACGCCATGAGGATGTTGATCGTTGTACCCAGTTCATCGCACCGCGGGCGCGCGTGGGGCAGTATGAGCCAGATGCGACGAGGACTCATGCACGGTGTGGCGTGGACGCTGGCGACCGGCGCCGCCGTCACGCTGTCCTGGTGGGGCGTGCGCACCGTCCTGGCCGGCACCGCCTACGATCCGCCCCGCGCCCTGCCCATCCAGGGCGAGGCGGCAGCCCGCGGCGGGGGCCCCGCGGCGGAGCCGCAGTCCTCCTCCACCCACCGGCCGAAGCCCTCGCCCACCGCGGCCCCGACATCCCGCAAGCCGCCCGAGAAGCCGTCGCCCCCGGCCTCCCGAGCGCCGCGGAGCACTCCGGCCCCGGCCGGGAACGTCAAGAGCTACAACGTGGCGGGCGGCCGCGTGGTGTTCGACCTCAGCCCCTCCTCGGCGAGCCTGGTCTCCGCCACCCCGGACGCGGGCTGGCAGATGCAGGTCTGGAAACAGTCCGAGTGGATCCGGGTGAACTTCACCCAGGGCGCGGACACCACCTCCGTGTTCTGCACCTGGAACGGCCACCCGCCGACGGTTCAGACGGACTAGGACCGCTGGGCGTTGGCCGACGGCGTGGGTTCCCGGCGATGCTCCAGCCAGGTGCGGCTCAGGTCATCCCAGATCGCCTGATACCGACCGAAGATCTCGTCCAGCTGATGAAAGGTGAGCTCGTCGGCGGCCGTCGTTGCCACGAGATATTCGAGGTCATCGGCGAGCCGCTGAAACCGGTACTGCGACTCCTCCATCAACACCCACCGGGAACGCCAGTTGAAGAACGGTTCAACAGCTCCCAGCAACGTCACCAGCGCCACACACGCCAAGGCCAGACCAGCCCACGCGTTGAGATTCTGCAGGCCCAGGATGACGGTGGACGCAGCGGACAGCACCAGGGTCGCCACCTTGATGACGGAGGCGCTGAGACCGAACCGCTTCTTCTTGCCGCGGGCGTAGTCGGTGCCCTGACCGATCTTGTCCAGCAGAAGGGCGGCTACGTCCCTCGGGCTGGGACCGGCATCCGGTCGGACGTCTGGCTGCACTCCGCCCCCATGTTCTGTCGTCCATCAGCCCGCTCCCCGGCAGACGCCGCTCCGGCATCGAGCGGTTCCCCGGCGGATCCCTCGGCCTGCTCCAGCCACGAGACGGCAGCTCGCAGGAGCCTAGAACACATCCTCGGGCGGCAGCGGTGACGGGCGCGCATCGGCGTCGGTCACCGGGCGGGCGCCTCCGGTGAAGTCCAGGAGCGCCTGGCCGTGCTGGAGCCGGCCGGGGTGCGGATCGCCGGCGGCCCGGCGGGTCAGCTCGGCGACCGGCAGCTCCCGGTCGGAGGCGAGCAGTACGGCGTTGCCGAAGCGGCGACCGCGCAGCACGGCCGGGTCGGCGATCAGACACACCTCGGGGAAGACCGCGCGCACCGTGGCGACCTGTGACCGGAGGTGGGCGAGGGGCGGTCCGTCGGCGAGGTTCGCGGCGTAGAACCCGCCCGGTACGAGCGCCCGGCGCACTTCTGCGGCGAACTCGGTGCTCGTCAGATGGGCGGGGGTGCGGCGGCCGCCGAAGACGTCCGCGACGATCAGGTCGGCCCAGCCGTCGGGGATCTTCCGCAGCCCCTCCCGGGCGTCACCGGAGCGGACGCGGATGCGCCAGCCGCTCTCCAGCGGGAGTTCCCGGCGGACGAGCTGGACGAGCCGGGCGTCGAGTTCCACGATCTGCTGCGTGGACCGGGGGCGGGTCGCCGCGATGTAGCGGCCGAGGGTGAAGGCACCACCGCCCAGATGCACCGCGTGGACGGGCTTGCCGGGCGGCGCGACGAGATCGGCGACATGGCCGAACCGCCGCTGGTACTCGAAATCCAGATAAGTGGGGTCGTCGAGGTCCACATGGGACTGGGGCGCGCCGTTGACGACCAGGGTGCGCCCGCGCGGCCGGTCCCGGTCGGGAACGAGTTCGGCGACACCGCCGTCCACCTGCTCGGTGACCGGTTCGGCAGCACCGCCACGCCGCTTTCTCGCCATACCCCCAGTATCGCCGGGGGCTCAGCGGCAGCGGTCGGCGGCCTCGATCATGCGGGCCGCCTCGCCCAGCGCGGCCCGGAGCACGTCCGGGTCGGTGACCTCCTCCTCGCCGCCCGGCGGTACCAGCCAGCCGGATCCGGTGACCGGCTCGCCGACCAGCGCGAGCCCGCGCCCCAGCGTCCTGGTACACGCGCTGCCCGGCAGGTCCCAGGCGTCCGCGGTGCCGGGCGGCACCAGGAACCCCAAGGTGTCGCACGCGCCGTCGTGGAGCACGGGGCCGACACCCGGCTTCCCGAATCCGCGGCGCAGGATGTCCACCGCTTCGAGCCCCTGACGGGCGGGGACGGTGACGAGATCGGCGTCCTGAGGTGAGTCGCTGATATCCACGCAGGCCTCCAACACGAGAAACCCCTCCTCCGGAGTGAGCCGCGTCGCTCTTCTCCGGGGTGTTCAACGCCCGAGTGCGTCAACGGCTACGGCGGCACGCCGCCGCAAAGGATGGCAGTTCATGGCGGATCGTGCGTGAGATATCCGGTTTGTAGCTAAACACTGCGTATCAGCTCTGTCACAACCGGTACGGTCGTGCCTCGCCGACAGTCGCCCCGACGGGGCGACAGCACCGCCAGAAGAAGAGGGCTCGGCCATGGCGTTGCCACCACCGTCCTCACAGGTTCACCCCGCGCGGCGGCCGAACACGGCCTTCCGGCAGTTGCGCGGCCCGCTGTCACCGGGCGAGTTCGCCGCGGCCGTACGCCGCGCGGCCCGCGACATCGGGGAGCAGGTCTCGTGCGACGCCCGCTACATCGGGCGCGTCGAGTCCGGGGAGATCCGGTGCCCCAACTACGCCTATGAACGGGTGTTCCGGCACATGTTCCCCGGGCGCTCGCTCGGGGAGATGGGCTTCGCCCCGCGCGCCGCGGTGCGCGGCCGGAAGGCGCGCGGCGCGCCACCGCCCCCGAACGAACCAGCCACCACCTGCGAGGAGAGCGACGTGCTGCGTCGCGCATTCATGACCGGAGGCCCGGCCGCCATGGCGGCCTCTGTGGGCCTCGGCATCCCCCGTCCGCGCCGGCGCGCGGGAGAGACAGAGACAACGGCCGTCGAGGACGCCGTACGCGAGATCCGGCTGCTCGACGACCGGCACGGCGCGGACGGCCTGTACAGACGGGCCGCGCAACCGCTGCGCAACGCCTACGCCCTGCTCGACGCGGGCACCCGACATCAGTCGACCGCGGACCGATTGCACGGCGCCGCGGGCGAACTGGCCATCTCCGTCGGGTGGCTGGCGCACGACTCGGGCCGTTTCGAGGACGCCCGCTCGCACTACGCCGAGGCCCTCGCGACATCCCGGGTCTCGGGCGATCCCGCGCTGGAGGCCCATGCCTTCTGCAACACCGCCTTCCTCGCCCGCGACGCGGGCCGCCCGCGCGAGGCCATAAGAGCGGCACAAGCCGCGCAGCGCGCCGCCGCGCAACTCCCCTCCGCCCGGCTCCGCTCCCTCCTCGCCCTCCGTGAAGCAGGGGGCTGGGCGGGCCTCGGCGACCGCCGGAGCTGCGAACAGACCCTCCTGCGCGCCCAGTCCCTCTTCGCCCGGGGCGCCTCGGACGCCGACCCGGAGTGGATGTCGTTCTTCGGAGAGGCCGAGCTGGAGGGGCTCGAGGCGCAGTGCTGGTCGGCGCTGGGCGAGTGGCACCGCGCGGCGGACCACGCCCGCCGGGCGGTGGCGCTCCAGGACGCCCACTTCGCCCGCAACACCGCCCTGTTCACCGCCGAACTGGCGGGAAACCTGGCCCGCAGCGGCGAGCCGGAGGAAGCGGCGAGCGCCGGTCAGCGCGTCCTCGACCTGCTGGAACAGGTCCAGTCGTCCCGCATCCGCTCGATACTGGACAGCACGGCCCGCCTCCTCCGCCCCCACTCCCGCTCAGCCCCGGTAGCGGCCTTCCTGACCCAACACGCCACGGCCTGACCCCACCCGAGCGCGTCAACAGACGAGCCACTGACCACAAACCGCGGCCGCAGCACCACGACGGCGCTGATCCGAACACCGACGATCAGGGCCGGATGAACGCAGGGGTGCGGGACCCCAGGGCGAGGTGAACGCGGCCCCGCCACAACGGCCCGGTGGTCCGGACGCAAGAGGGTGGGGCCGCAGGGCGGCTGGGTGAACGCAAGGGGGTGGGGGCGCAGGGGTGGGGGGTTCCGGAAGCTTCCGTGTATTTGTGGCCCCAGGTGCCCGTGCAGCGGCAGGCGTCCGGTGCCGCGCCGCCGCATCTGGCGGGGGAGGACGAGCTCGGGCCGCGGCAGCCGCTGGGCCTGCACCGGACGCGCCCGCCCCCGCCGAACCGGACACCCTCGCGTGGCTCGCC
>NZ_JBEOXS010000104.1:0-14403 GCF_040296705.1 Streptomyces sp. NPDC002055 | reverse complement strand
TCCTTTTTTTTGTGCCCCCCCGGCCCGTAAATATACGTTCCGGAACCCCCCACCCCGGAGGCCCCGCCCCCGCACCCCACCAGCGAGCCTCACGCCCCCACACACGCGGCAAACTCACTCCGGATACCGCGGATGCATCAACGTGGAAGCAGGCAACCCCGCCACACGCCCCCGCTCAGCCGCCCACCCCGCCCGCCGCAGCGCCGCCGGAGTGAGCGAGTCGAGCCCCGGAGCCCGGCCCGGTAGCCCCAGCCGCACCGGCCCGCCCCGGCGCGACGCCAGCACGAACCCCCAGTCCCGCGGCTCGGTCACCCCGTCGCTGTGCCGGTCCGGCCCCCCGGGGAAGCCCGAGATCCGGCCCCCCACCCGGTAGGGCGCGGTCCGCATCCCGACCGAGCGCAGCGTGGCGTCCACGGTCCAGAACACCCGGGGGCGGACGGACAGGGTCCCGGCGTGGACGGCGAGCCGCCCGTCCGGCGCCAGCACGCGCCGCGCCAGGCCGTAGAACTCCTGCGAGTACAGCTTGGTGCTGGCCGTGATGCCCGGGTCCGGCAGATCGGAGATCACCACGTCGTACGGCCGCCGGTGCGGGTCCCGCACGGCCCGACGGAGCCATTCGAAGGCGTCGGCCGGGACGACCCGCACCCGGTGGTCGCCGAACGCGTCCTCGTTGAGCGCGGAGAGCCCCGGGTCGGTGCGGGCCACCCGGACGACGCCCGGGTCCAGTTCGACGACGGTTACCGCCCCGACCCCCGGATAGCGCAGCACCTCGCGCAGGGCGAGCCCGTCACCGCCGCCGAGCACCAGGACCCGGCCGTGCCCTCCGGCCATCGCCGGATGGACGAGCGCCTCGTGGTACCGGGCCTCGTCGCGGCTGCTGACCTTCAGCCGCCCGTCGAGGAAGAGGGAGAGCGACCGGGGGTGACGCCTGTCCGGACGTCCCGCGCCCACCGGCGCCGGCCGACCGTGCACCACCGCGGAACCCCGCCCCCCGGCACCGTCAGCCCCACCGGACGCACCCCCGGATGCACCACCGGACGCACCCCCGGCCCCCGAACCGCCCCCGGACCGACCCCCCGCAGACCCGTCCCCGTCCCGCCCGGCACCCCCCGCACCCCCCGCGTCCCCCGCGCCACCGGCACCCCCCGCACCCCCCGCATCCCCCGTCAGAACGATCTCCTGCACCTCCGTCTGCACCGCAACCCGCACATCCGCCCCGTACACCGCCCGCCGCGCCGCCGCCTCGAACGGGCCGACCGCGACGGCTGCCGCGGCGAGCAGCCCCAGCACCAGCAGGTTCACACCGAGCAGCAACCACCGCGCCCGCACGGTCAGATCGCGGCGGAACAGCCACAGCACCGTCGCCCCGCCCGCGACGGCGTTCACCGCGCCGGTCAGCAGCGCACCGCTCAACTGCCCCAGCGCGGGCAGCAGCAGGAACGGGAACGCCAGCCCGCCGACGAGGGCCCCGACGTAGTCCGCGGCGAAGAGGTCGGCGACGGCGCAGCCCGCGTCCTGCGCCCGGATGCGCTGGATCAGCGTCATCAGCAGGGGCACTTCGGCCCCGATCAGCACCCCGATCGCCAGCGAGAAGGCGACCAGCACGGTGCTGGAGTGCCCGAACCAGACGAACGCCCCGTACAGCGCCATCGCCGAGGTGCCGCCGACCAGCGCGAGCGCGGCCTCGACCAGCCCGAAGCCGACCGTCGGCCGGCAGCGCAGCCGCTTGGCCAGCAGCGACCCGATGCCCATCGCGAACACCATGACGGAGAGCACGACGGACGCCTGGGTGACCGAGTCACCGATCAGGTACGAGGCGAGGGCGACGAGTTCGAGCTCGTAGACCAGTCCGCAGGCGGCGCAGACGAAGACGGCGCCGAGGACGAGGTACCGGCCGAGTCCGGCCGGCACGGGCAGCTGCGCCGGGCCCTGCGGCTGCTGCGGCGGAGCCGCACGCGCAACGCCGGCCATGGGCGGGTCGATCACGCTGGAACGGTACGTCACACCCATCCACCGACATGTCACCCACACGAGTGCAATGGGTCAGGAAGCGGCGGACGGCCCAACGGTCTGCAGCGTCGCGGGGGTTCGGCTGGTGATCCTGGTCCGGGTCGCGACCAGGCGTCCCTCCTGCGGATAGGCGTGCCAGGTCCGCCACCGCAACTGCCCTTCGTGGAGCTGGGCCATGAGCGCGGTGAAGGCGTGCGGGCTGCCGGGGAAGGTGCCGGCCAGCCCGTGCGGGTGTTCGGCGACGAGGGCCAGCAGCTCCTGGGCGCGCCCGGCGAACGAGCCCCGGGAGAGGGTCTCGACGCGGGCGGCGAACTCGTAGTCCCAGTGCCCGACGCGTTCGGCCACGCCGAGCGGGAGCGGTCTGCTGCTGCCGGGCATACAGGCCACGGTCTCCGAGCAGGTGCCGTGCTCCTCCTCGACGATCACTTGGTGGGAGGCGCCGAGCAGCCGCAACTGCACGGCGGCGGAGCCGAGTCGGAGGTCCCGCACGGCGAGGGCGGGCAGCGGCTCCCTGCCCAGGGCCCAGGCGAGGTCGGCTGCGCGGGTGTCGGTGTAAGCCGTTGTGAGAGAAGTGAGCATGGGTCGGCTCCGCAAGCACGCGAGTGGAATGGTGGGCCGGCCCGCCCCGGAGGAGGACCAGGGGAAGAAGTCGTCGCCGGCTCGCGCCCACGTGGGGTCGGTCCGAGGAATACGGAATCATGAAATGCGCGGGGCTCACAGCGTTTTTACCCATCTTCTCCGGGTTTCCATCCCCCAGAGGGCCCTACGGTTCAACTGTTCAAAATAAAAGCACCCGACGAACCGCTGGTCCGCCGGGTGCATATGCGTTCAAGCATGAGACAGCCGCACAACCGCTGCTCATGGGGCGTTCGTCCGGCACGGGCCGCCCGTGTGCCGAGGCCGGGGCCCTCGCGGGCCGAGCGGGCTCGCCGTCGCCGCCACAGGCGTCGCAGCGGCCACCCGCGGAACCGGTTCAGCTGCCGCCACCGCCGCAGCCACCACCGCCGCCACCGCCCCCGCCGCACGACGAACCGCCGCCGCACGAGGAACCGCCGCCGCAGCCACCGCCGCCACCACCGCACGAGGATCCGCCGCCGCCCGCCCACCAGCTGCCGCTGCTGCCGGACGAACCGCCCGCGCTCCCGCCGCCGTTGTTCTTCCAGCTTCCCGTCACGGCGGCCATGCCGATCGCCAGGACTGCCAAGGCGATCAACAGGTAGAGAATGGTGTCCATCGAGCTTCACGCTCCTCTCGTCCCCCGAAGCGAGATCCCCCGCTCCTTGCGTGCGGGGGCTGATGCCCTCGACTCCTCCGGCCGAAAACAGAGTTGAGGAAGACCAGAGCTTCGCGACGCCAACGACTCCGCCGGGCCCGCCCCGTCCGGGCAGGCCCTCACAGCCGCGCGGAACTGGCCCGGGCGACGTTCCGGAACCAGGCCCGGGCGGGGTCCGGAAAGGCCCGGGCGCGGTCCGGAACCAGGCCCGGGCACGGTCCGCCCGTCGTCACGGCAACCCGTCACGGCGGCCACCCGCCGTCAACGGCACCCCGTCGCGGCAGCCGCCCGCGGAGACGGTTCAGCTGCCGCCGCCACCGCCGCCGCCGCAGCCACCACCACCGCCGCCACCGCCACCGCCGCACGACGAACCGCCGCCGCACGAGGACCCACCGCCACAGCCGTGGTGCCCGCCGTGGTGCCCCGAGGAGGATCCCCCGTCACCGGCCCACCAGCTACCGCTGCCGCCGGACGAACCACCGCGCCGCCTCCGGCTGCCGTTCGAGCTCCCCGACGTGATGATCGCAGCCATCACCACGACCACCAGAACGATCACTACCGCGAAAACCGCACTCTCCATCTCGCTCACGCCCCTCTCGTCCCCCGAAGCGAGATCCCCCGCTCCTTGCGTGGAGGGCTGATGCCCCCGGGCTCCGAGCGCGAAAACAGAGTTGAGGAAGTCCAGAGCTACGGGACAACAGCCACCCCACCGGCCCCGTTCCCGCAGGCTGGGACCCTCGGGACCCGCTCAAGTTCCCACGGCACCCGACACGTTCGGTGGGATCTCCGGGACGGCCGCTCTCTCGGGAGAACGATCTGCTTACCCTCGGGGCGTGAGTGTCACGCGTCATGGAGCAGTGCCGGAGAGCGTCACCGTCACCGACCTGTCCGAGGTGTTCCCCTGGGTGCGGCATCTGGACGGGGAAGAGCTGCGGGCGTTCGTGGTCGAGCTCCTCGAAGCGCTCTCCGGCGCCGCCGGGCCGGACGCGGGAGGGACCGTGCAGCGCGCGATCGTCTCCTGGCGCAGCACCGCCCGTATCAATGCAGACCCCGAGCAGTTGGGGGAGGCGCTGCGTCCTCTCGACGGGCAGGACCTCGGTCAGGTCGAGGCACGCGCATGAGCCGAAGACAGCGCACACCCCGGGCACCCGTCGGCCCGCCCGCCCATTGACACAGATCACCCCTTCAGGCGGTTCACCGCCTCGTCCAGGACGCCCTTCTGCTTGCAGAAGGCGAACCGGACCTGGGTCCGTCCCGCCTCCGGGTCGTCGTAGAAGACCGCGCTGGGCACCGCGACCACCCCGCAGCGCTCCGGCAGGCCGCGGCAGAAGGCGATGCCGTCCTTCTCGCCGAGGGCGGAGACATCGGTGGTGATGAAGTACGTGCCCTGCGGCCGGTACACCTCGAAGCCGGCGTCCGCGAGCCCGGCGGACAGCAGGTCCCGCTTGCCGCGCAGGTCCTCCCGGAAGTCCGTGAAGTACGCGTCGGGCAGGTGCAGCGCCTCCGCGACGGCGTACTGGAACGGCCCCGCGCTGACGAACGTCAGGTACTGCTTGGCCGTGCGCACGGCGGCGACGAGCGCGGGGGAGCCGGTGACCCAGCCGACCTTCCAGCCGGTGAAGGAGAACGTCTTGCCGGACGAGGAGATGGACACCGTCCGCTCGCGCATGCCGGGGAGCGAGATCAGCGGGATGTGCTCGCCCTCGAAGACCAGGTGCTCGTAGACCTCGTCGGTCACCACCAGGAGGTCGTGCTCCACGGCCAGTTCCGCGATCGCCGTCCCCTCCTCCCGGGTGAGGACCATGCCGGTGGGGTTGTGCGGCGAGTTCAGGAGCAGCAGCCGGGTCCGGGGCGTGATCGCGTCGCGCAGGGCGTCGAGGTCGGGACGGAAGTCCGGTGCGCGGAGGGTGAGCGGCACCCGCACGGCGCCGGCCATGGCGATGCAGGCGGCGTAGGAGTCGTAGAACGGCTCGAACGCGATCACCTCATCCCCCGGCTCCAGCAGCGCCAGCAGGGAGGCCGCGATGGCCTCGGTGGCACCGGCGGTGACCAGGACCTCCGTGTCGGGGTCGAAGTCCAGGCCGTAGAACCGCCGCTGGTGGGCGGCGACCGCCGTGCGCAGCTCCGGAACGCCCGGGCCCGGCGGATACTGGTTGCCCCTGCCGTCCCGCAGGGCCCGCACGGCCGCCTCCCGGATCTCCTCGGGGCCGTCCGTGTCCGGGAAGCCCTGGCCCAGGTTGATCGCGCCCGTCCGGACCGCCAGCGCCGACATCTCGGCGAAGATCGTCGTCCCGTGCCCGTCCAGCCTGCGGTTCAGCAGCGGCCTGCCGTCCATCTCTCCACCGTCCTCGCGTGGGTGCCCTGCCCCCGGTGGCCGGTTCCGCGGTCCGCCGTCCCGTCCCGGGGCACCGGGATTCGGCCCCACGATAGGCGGGCCGCGGGGCTGCGGGGCAGACCTCCGGGCAGTTCGGGCGGACAGCGGCGGGGTTCGGCCACCGGCGCCGGTTCCGGTCCCGGTCACGGTCCTGATCCCGGTCCCGCCGGGTCGCGGAGCCCGCCGGGTCGGGGAGCCCGCCGGGTCGCGGAGCCCGCCGGGTCGCGGGCCCCCGGCCCCGCCCCCGAGCCGGAAGCCGTGCACCCGAGCGGGTGCACTTCCGCACACCGTCGGACGTGAGCGGTCGCGCGCCCCGCGGGCGCCCCACAAGGTCGGGGGTGCGGACCCTCTCCCGGCGGGGGTCCGCGTCCGCTTCGCCGCGCCCGCACCGGAGGTGCTCCCGTGTCCGCCGACACCCATGTGCGCGTCACCGCCCACGGGCCGCGGCCCGTGCGGGTCCGGGCAGGACTGTTCTGGCGGGTGCGGGGGGCGCTGCTGCGGGCCGGGCCCGCGCTCGCGCTGTACGCGGCGGCCCGGCTGTCCGGCCTGGCCTTCATGACGCTCTGGGCCTGGCACACCGGCCGGCACCCGCGCGATCTGCTCGGCTCCTCCTGGGACTCCGTCTGGTACGCGCGGGTCGTGGAGCACGGCTACGGCACCATCGTGCAGGGCGGGGCCCCCGGCCGCCTCTACAGCGACCTGGCGTTCTTCCCGCTCTACCCGGCGCTCGTCCGGGGGACCCGCGGTGTGCTGTCGCTCGGCTTCGTCAACGCCGGGCTGCTCGTCTCCTGGACCGCGGCGGCCTGCGCCGCCTGGGGCATCTACGCGGTGGGCGAGCGGCTGCACGGCCGTCGCGCCGGCACCCTGCTGGTGCTGCTCTGGGGCGTGCTGCCGCACGCGGTCGTCCAGTCGATGGCGTACACCGAGAGCCTGCTCACCGCCTGCGCCGCCTGGGCGCTGCACTCCGTGCTGGCCGGGCGCTGGCTGTGGGCCGGGGCGCTCGCCGTGCTCGCCGGGCTCTCCCGGCCGAACGGGATCGCGGTCGCCGCGGCCGTCTCCCTGGCCGCGGCCTGGCGGATCGTGCAGCTGTGGCGGGCCCGGGACCCCGGCCTGGTGCCGCTCCGCGGCGGCCGGGCCCGGCTGTGGGCGGGGGCGCTGCTGGCGCCGCTCGGCTGGTGCGGATACGTCCTGTGGGTCGGCCGGCAGCAGGGCAGCCCGCTGTTCGGCTACTTCCGGGTCCAGCGGAACTGGGGGTCGGAGTTCGACTTCGGGCAGGACGCCTGGCTGTCGGTCCGCGCGCTCGTCGTGGGCCGCGAGCACCTCACCTACCCGGTGGTGGTGGCGGTCGCCGCGCTGGCGGTGCTGATGTTCGTCCTGCTGTTGCTGGACCGGGCGCCGCTGCCCCTGCTGGTGTACTGCGCGGTGCTGCTGGTCATCGCGCTGGGCGGGGCGAGTTACTTCACCTCCAAGCCGCGCTTCCTGCTCCCGGCCTTCCCGCTGCTGCTGCCGGCCGCCGCGGGCATGGCGAGAGCCCGGCTGCGCACCGTCGCGATGACGGTCGGCGCGCTGGCCGGGCTCTCGTGCTGCTACGGGACGTACTTGCTCACGATCGCCACCTCGGCGCCCTGACGGGCCCCGGGCGATCGCGGCGTACGGCGGGGGTCAGTCCTCGCCGTTGTCGTCCTTCTTGTCGTCGGGTTCGGCGGACTCCACGTCCGCCTCCAGCCCGAGCTGCTCCACGACCCACTTGTCGAACTCGATCGACGCCCGGACCCAGCTGACGGTGCTGGACACGAAGTGCTCCAGGCTGACGCCGGTGCCCACCAGCATCTGCGCCTCGCCGATCAGGCGGACGGTGCCGTCGTCGTTGGTGTGGCTGTAGACCTTCGGCCACAGGGTGCGACGGTTCCAGTCGTCGATCGACTCCAGCAGCTGGGGCTTGGACTCGATGGGGTGCGAACGGTCGTAGAACGTACGAACCGAGAAGACTTCCTGCTCGTCCTCACCGCGGAACATGAAGTACGTGCGGAACTGCTCCCACGGGGCGGCGAGGTCGCCCTCGTCGTCGACGACGTACTTCAGCTCCATCTGGTCGAGGAGCTGCTTGACCAGATCCTGATCAGGGACGACGGGGCCCACCGGCCCCGACGGCTGCGGTTCGGGCTGGCCCCCGAAATTCGGAATCGAGGACGGGTCGATGCTCACCGTGGATTTCCCTTCGTACGGTTCCTCCCATCCTCCCCCATGCCGGGCGGGGGCTGGCAACCCCTGCCCGCCGCGCACCGGCGCGGGCGGCACGATCAGCCCGTTCGGTGCAGCGGGGCGGGGCCGCCGCGTGGCTGCGGGGCCGCCCGGCTTCCGCGGGAGCGGTCCGGCTTCCGCGGGAGCGGTCCGCCGGCGGCATGCGCTGCGGGAGGACCGCACGCCCGGCGGGGTGCCGGGCGTGCGGGTGTGCGGGTGTGCGGGTGTGCCGGCGGGCGGCCGGTTCAGCGGACCGGGGTCACCGACAGCCCGGTGCCGTCCAGGTCCACCCGGACCGTGTCGCCGTTCTGCACCGCGCCGGAGAGGATCTCCTTCGCCAGCCGGTCGCCGATCGCCGTCTGGACCAGGCGGCGCAGCGGCCGGGCCCCGTACGCGGCCTCCGGACCGGGCACGCGGTCGCCGGCCTCCGCGCCCTCCGGGGCGTAGCCGAGCCGGCCCAGCCACTCCAGGGCGGCGTCGGTGACGTCGAGGGTGAGCCGGCGCTCCGCGAGCCGCTGCTGCAGATGGGCGATCTGGAGCCGGGCGATCCGCTGGAGCTGGTCGGCGCCGAGGGCGTGGAAGACCACCAGGTCGTCCAGGCGGTTGAGGAATTCCGGCCGGAACGAGGCGCGGACGGTCTCCATCACCTTGGCCCGCTTCTCGTCCTCGCTCAGCGCCGGATCGACCAGATAGGGGGAGCCGAGGTTGGAGGTGAGGATGAGGATGGTGTTGCGGAAGTCGACCGTCCGGCCCTGGCCGTCGGTGAGCCGGCCGTCGTCCAGCACCTGGAGCAGGATGTCGAAGACCTCGTGGTGGGCCTTCTCCACCTCGTCCAGCAGCACCACGCTGTACGGCCGGCGGCGCACCGCCTCCGTCAGCTGGCCGCCCTCCTCGTAACCGACGTAGCCGGGCGGGGCGCCGACCAGCCGGGCCACCGAGTGCTTCTCGCCGTACTCGCTCATGTCGATGCGGACCATGGCCCGCTCGTCGTCGAAGAGGAAGTCCGCGAGGGCCTTGGCCAGCTCGGTCTTGCCGACGCCGGTCGGTCCGAGGAACACGAACGAGCCGGTGGGGCGGTCGGGGTCGGCGATCCCGGCGCGGGTGCGGCGCACCGCGTCCGACACCGCGCGGACGGCCTCGGCCTGCCCGATCAGCCGCTTGCCGAGCTCCTCCTCCATCCGCAGCAGCTTCTGCGTCTCGCCCTCCAGCAGCCGCCCGGCGGGAATGCCGGTCCAGGAGGCGACGACATCGGCGATGTCGTCCGGTCCGACCTCCTCGCCGATCATGCCCTCCAGGGCCTTCTGCTCGACGGTCGCCTCCTCCAGCTCCTTGCGGGTCTGCGGGATGACCTCGGAGCGGAGCCGGCCGGGGGTGACCCAGTCGCCGGTCTCGGGGGCCTTGCGCTCGGCGAGTTCGAGCTCGGTCTCCAGCTCGTCCAGCCGCTTCTTCAGATCGCCGACCCGGGTGTGGATCTCCTTCTCGGCGTTCCAGCGGGCCCGCAGACCGCGGAGCTTCTCCTCCTTCTCGGCGCGGTCCCTGCGCAGCCGGTCCAGCCGCTCCCGGGCATCCGGCGAGAGGTCCTTCTCCCGGTCCTGCTTCTTGCGGAACATCCCCGCCGACTCGGTGGCCTGCGCCGCCAGCAGCGACTCCTCCTCCATGAGCAGCCGGTCGACGGCGCGCTGGAGCTCGTCGATCTCGACGGGCGAGGAGTCGATCTCCATCTGGAGCCGGGAGGACGCCTCGTCGACCAGGTCGATGGCCTTGTCGGGGAGGAAACGGGAGGTGATGTAGCGGTCGGAGAGGGTGGCGGCGGCGACCAGGGCGGAGTCGGCGATCTGCACGCCGTGGTGGGCCTCGTACCGGCCCTTGAGGCCGCGCAGGATCGCGATCGAGTCCTGCACGGACGGCTCGGCGACCAGCACCTGCTGGAAGCGGCGCTCCAGGGCCGGGTCCTTCTCGATCCGCTCGCGGTACTCGTCGAGGGTGGTCGCGCCGACCATCCGCAGCTCGCCGCGGGCCAGCATCGGCTTGAGCATGTTGCCCGCGTCCATCGCGGAGTCGCCGCCGGCGCCCGCGCCGACGACCGTGTGCAGCTCGTCGATGAAGGTGATGATCCGGCCGTCGCTCTCCTTGATCTCGGCGAGCACGGTCTTCAGCCGCTCCTCGAACTCACCGCGGTACTTCGCCCCGGCGACCATCGCGCCCAGGTCGAGCGAGACGAGCCGCTTGTGCTTCAGCGACTCGGGCACATCGCCCTTGACGATCCGCTGGGCCAGGCCCTCGACGACGGCGGTCTTGCCGACGCCGGGCTCACCGATCAGCACCGGGTTGTTCTTGGTGCGGCGGGACAGCACCTGGATGACCCGGCGGATCTCCGGGTCCCGGCCGATGACCGGGTCGAGCCGGCCCTCGCGGGCCAGGGCCGTGAAGTCGGTACCGAACTTCTCCAGGGCCTTGTACGTGCCCTCCGGGTCGGGCGTGGTCACGCGTCGTCCTCCACGGCTGTTCTCGAAGGCTTCGAGCAGCTTCTCCGCGCTCGCGCCCTGCTGCTCCAGCAGCTCTCCGGCGGCGCCGCCACGGGCGGCGACGCCGATGAGCAGGTGCTCGGTGGAGAGGTAGTCGTCCCCGAGCTCCTTGGCCCGCTCCGCCGCGTCGGCCACGACCGCGAGCAGGGTGCGGTCCGGCTCGGGCGGGGCCACCGTGGACCCCTGGACGCTGGGCAGCGAGCCGAGCAGCCGCTCGGCACCGGACCGCACCGCCGCCTGGTCGGCCTCGACCGCGGCGAGCAGGTCCTGGAGGTTCTCGTTGTCCTGGCCCTCCAGCAGCGCGAGCAGCAGGTGCACGGGGGTGATGTCCGGGTTCCCCACGGCCACCGCACGGCTGCTGGCAGCGCTGATGGCTTCCTGGCTCTTGTTGGTCAGCTCGGCATCCACGTGCGCCCGCTCCTCCTCCTGGTCACATCAACCCTGCTGGTCACAGCAGCACTGGCCACATCAAGGCTGGTCACATCAATCCTGCCAGATTGACCCTGCACTAACTTGAGTCTACCCGACTCAAGAATATACCGGGGAGGTTTCCGGTCCCGCTCGCCCTCACTTCCGGCGGCCGGCCCCACGGTCCGGCTCTCCCGGTTTCGAAGGACCGGGGCGCCTGCGAGACGGCCTCCCGATGCCGATGAAGCCCCCGAACCACCGTTTCCACGGGACGCCTGCACCACACACCCACACCACAACCTCACCGCACGCACCCGCACCCCAGGCCGGCGGATCAGGCCGCGGCTCACGCCGACCGCCGCACCGGGCCGCCGCCCGTCAGCGAGGCCGCCCGCCGGCAAGGCCGCCCGTCAGCCGCCCGTCAGCAAGTACGCCGTGCCGCCCGCGACACACTCATGCGGCGCACGGACCGGAGCCCCGGCGGGCGCCCGCGGGCCCGTGCCCCGCCCGTACAGCAGCCCGCCCCCCGGTGCTCCCGGATCCCCGCCCCCGTCGGGCCGGGCCGCCCCAGCGGCTGGGTAGTGTCGGAGCATGGCTCTTCCCCGGCGTGACCCCCGCGACCCCGGCCCGGAGTACGTCGCCTTCTGGCAGGAGCGTCATCTGTGCACCCTGACGACGCTCCGCCCCGACGGCACCCCGCACGTGGTGCCCGTCGGCGTCACCTACGAGGCGGAGGCCGGGACGGCCCGGGTGATCACCAACAAGAACAGCCGGAAGGTCGCCCACATCCAGGCCGCCGGGCCACAGGGGGCGCGCGTCGCCGTCTGCCAGATGGACCGGGGCCGCTGGGCGACGCTGGAGGGCCTGGCCACCGTCCGCACCGAGGCCCCGCTCGTCGAGGACGCCGTGCGCCGCTACGCCGAGCGCTACGAGCGCACCCCGGCTCCCAACCCGGACCGGGTCGTCATCGAGATCCGGGTCCACCGCGCCCTCGGCCGCGCCTGACCTTCACGCGCCCGGGCCTCACGCCCTCACGCGGCCCGGGCCTCACGGAGCCGGTCCGGCCGCTGTCCGGGCGCGCCGTGCGGCCGGCGGGACGGGTCGCCGGCTCAGGCCTGCTCCTCCTTGACCTCCAGGTTCATGAACCGCGGCTCCCCCGTGCACAGCGCCCGGAACTGCTCGGCGAGCTTCTGCGTCTCGGGCAGCCGGTTGTTGACCATGGCCTGCTCGTAGGACGGGAACTCGATGATGTCCACGTAGTGGTGGGTGTCGTCGCGATCCTGGGTGTGGGCGTCACGGGTGACCGTGCGCTTGCCCTCGGTGGCCCGCAACCACGACTGGAAGAGCGCCTCCATCTCGTCTTCCCGGGTGGTCTCGTACTCGATGATCTGGACGAACGTCATCGCGATCAGCCCTTCTTGGCGAATGTCTGAGCGGTCTGTCCGGCGAAGTCGTAGGCGATGAGCGGCTCGTCACCGACCACCCACGCGTCGTGACCGGGCGAGGCGACGTAGACGTCACCCGGTCCGATCTCGCTCTCCGCACCGTCGTTCATCCGGATGCGCATCCGCCCCTGCACCACCATCGCGGTGTGGTGGATCTGGCAGCTCTCCGTACCGGCGATCGGGCCCACGGACTCCGACCAGCGCCAGCCCGGCTCCAGGGTGGCCACGGCGAAGTCCAGACCGGTCAGGTGAAGGACTTCGAGGTGGCCCCGGGGGAAGTCGCGCCGTTCATCCGGCTTCTCGATCGTCTTGACTTCCAACATGACCGTGCCTCCTTGCCACCCTTCCATCGTGCTCGCCGGACGCCCCGATCCGCGACCGGAGCCGTCTGCCCGGTGCCGCCGCCCGCACCAACGCCGGGGCGGTGTGCCCCCGTGGGACACACCGCCCCGGCCGATCGCGTGGCGCCGTTCGTGCCGTTCCGGTCAGTACTCCAGGGCGTCCTCGGCGCTGGTGAGCCAGTAGGTGACGCGCAGCGAGTCGTCGATGTGGACGCCGGTGCGCGGCAGGGAGGGGTGCGCGACCGGGCCGACGCCGTTGGCGCGGGCGTCGAAGAACGAGACCGCGAGGGTCTTCTCCGTGTGGCCGCCCGAGCCGCTGCCGTCCGCGGCCGACAGCCGCACCCCCGCGTAACCGGACTCGCCCGGGGCGAGCGTGGTCACCGCCTGCGGCTTGCTCTCCTCGAACACCGGGGGCACGGACTGGGCCTCACCGAACTGGACGGCGGGGTAGTGGTACAGGTCGCAGAGGCCGGAGCCGGTGTTGGTGACCGTGATCAGCATGTGGTTGAGCGGACGGGTCACCTGCTTCGCGGTCACCTCGGTGTTGGCACCGGTGCACACGGTGCGCTTCTTCGTGCGGTGCGAACCGCCGTTCGCGGCCGTGCTCGTCGGGGCGGGCGCGCCCGGTTCGGCGCCCCGCGTCCGGGCGTCGGCCGAGTCGCCGGTCTGCCCGGACGGGTCCGAACCCTGCGCTCCGCCACCGGACTTCGCGGTGGCCCCGTCGCCGGACTGCGCGGTCTGCGACGAAGAGGCGGGAGCGCCGGCGCCCTCGTCGCGCGGGGCCGGGCTGTCCTGGCACGCGGTGAGCGAGAACGCGGCGAGGGCGGCGGTGGTGGCCGCGAGAAGGCCGGTACGGCGACGGCTGGTGGAGGCAGACATGGCGGTTCCGTTCGTCACAGGTGTGTACTGGTCGGCACGCCATCCGGCCCATCGGCGGCAGCGTGCTTGGATGACCGCAGCTTGTGCCGAGCCTCGTCCCACCGGCCAGACCTGCCGGACCATCAGGGAGGCTCGAACGTTCGCACCGGCTGTGAGCTGGGGAATCTCCCTTGCCTCGAATGCTCGAATGGGATGGAGGAACGGTGGGGGCAGCTGAGGAGTTGGCCGGGTTCGGACAGCATCTGCGAGAGCTGAAGGACCGCTCCGGGCTGAGTTACGGCACGCTGGCCAAGCGGCTGCACATGAGTGCGTCGACACTGCACCGCTACTGCAACGGGGAAGCGGTACCGGCGGAATACGCACCCATCGAGCGGCTCGCCCGGCTGTGCAAGGCGACACCGGAGGAGCTCCTGGAGCTGCACCGGCGGTGGGTGGTGGCGGACGCCGCGCGACGGCACGAACGCAGAACGGCGGCGGCCGGCGGAAACCGGCAGGGCGCGGCAGCCGTTGCGGACCGGCAGACTCCACCGGCCGGCGGCGGGAGACCGGACCCCGCGGCCGGCGGCCCGGGCCGGAGGGACCCCTCGCCCGACGGCGGGCCCAGGGCTCCGGGAACGACCCACCCGTCCGCGGCCCGAACCCCGGCCCCGGCAGGCCCCGTTGCTCCGGAGGCACCTGACATCCCGCATCCGCAGCCCCGGCCGGAACCGGAATCCGCGGCGGAGCGGACCGACGCTCCCGTGCGGGGAGCCGACACGACGTCGCCGGCCGGCACGGAGGCACCGGCCGGCACGGAGTCGCGGGGTGGCACAGGGCCGCGGGGCGGCGCAGCCGACGGAATAGAGCTTCTTGCCCTCCTCGATGGCGAGGGACTGCGCGGTGTCATCGGCCTGTGCCTTGTCCGCGG
>NZ_JBEOXS010000103.1:0-16091 GCF_040296705.1 Streptomyces sp. NPDC002055 | reverse complement strand
CCCGCGAGCGTCGCCGAAGACATCATCGAACGGGGGCTGGTGCTCACCGGGGGAGGGGCGCTGCTGGGCGGTCTGCCCGAGCAGCTGAGCCGGGGCCGCCGTGCCGGGCACGGCGGTGTCGGGCGGAGCGGTGGCTGGCATCAGGAGGTCTCAGTCCTTGTAGGCCTTGGCCGCGGCGGCCTCGAGCTTCCGTGCGGTGGCCGCGGGGTCGGAGGGGTCGCGCAGGAAGTCCTGGAGGGCCTTCCACTCGCCGGCGCCCTGGGTTCCGCCGAAGGCGGCCGGGGCCTGGTCGGACATGTCGAAGCGGACCGAGTCGCCCGCCTTCACCAGCGACTGCGCGGTGCGGCGGCTGGTGGCGTCGGCGTAACTGCCGGGGTCCAGCTTCTCGTTGGGGGAGATGAAGCCGCCCGCCTTCGCCCAGATCTCCGCGGCCTCGGGCGTCGCCAGGTACTCGACGAGCTTCATCGCGGCCTCGGGGTTCTTGCCGTCCTTGAGCACGGCCGCCGCGTCACCGCCGCCGACCACCGGGGCCTTGCCCTGGTCCACGGCCGGGAAGGGGAAGAACTTGGCGTCCTGGCCGACCTTCTTCTTGAACTGCCCGGAGATCAGGCCGCCGACGAAGTCGCCCTCGTAGACCATGCCCGCCTTGGGGCTGTTGCCGAAGACCTGCTCGACGGACTCCGGGAAGTCGGTGCGCAGGGCGCCCGAACCGCCGCCGGAGACCAGGTTCTTGTCCTGGAAGAGCTTGCCCAGGGTCGTGAGGGCCTTCTCCACCGTGGGGTGGGTCCACGGGATCTTGTGGGCGGCCAGCTTGTCGTAGTTCTCCGGGCCGGCCTGGGAGAGGTAGACGTTCTCGAACCAGTCGGTGAGCGGCCAGCCGGCCTCACCGGCGACGGAGAAGGCGGGCAGACCGGAGTCGGCGACGGTGCGCCCGGTCTTCAGCAGCGCCTGCCAGCTCTTCGGGGGCGTCACCCCGGCCGTGTCGAAGGCCTCCGGGCTGTACCAGACCGTGGACTTGTGCGACGCCTTGAAGTAGAGGCCGTAGAACGTGCCGCCCACGCTGCCGTAATCCCGCCACACCGGCGCGAAGTTGATCCCGGCCTTGTCGTGCACGGTCGCGGAGAGCGGCTGCAGCCAGCCCTTCTCGGCGAACTGCTTGAGCACGCCGACCTGCGGCACCATCACGACATCGGGGGCGTTGCCGCCCTCGATCTTGCTGCCGACGACGGTGGAGACGTTGTCGCCGGTGGAGGTGAAGTTGACGGTGGCGCCGGTCTTCTCGCCGAAGGCGTCCAGCACCTTCTTGAAGTTCTTCTGCTCCACACCGGTCCAGACACCGGCGACGGTGATCTTCTGGCCCTTGAGCTCCTGCTTCCCGGAGCTCGCCGGGCCGGTGGTGCCGCCGCAGGCGGTGGCGGTCAGCGCGAGGCCGAGGGCCAGCGCGCCGGAGGCCGCGGCGGTGCGTCGTCTCGGGGTACGGCTCATGCTGTGGGTCCCTTCGGGGATGAGGCGGGTGGGAAGAGCGGTGCGGTGGTGGCCGGGTCGCTGATCCACCAGGCGGCGGTGGAGCCGGGGAGGACCCCGGGCGGGCAGTCGCCGCTGGCCAGCAGGGGGGTTCCGGTGACGGGGGCCGGGGCGGCCTCCGTCCCGAAGTTGACGGCGCACACCAGTCCGTCGCCGCGGACGAAGGCGAGGACCTGCGGCGGTGTCTCCAGCCAGCGCAGGGTGCCCTCGCCCAGCTGGGGCAGGCTGCGCCGCAGTTGCAGCCCGTCGCGGTAGAGGTGCCAGAACGAGCGGGTGTCGGCCAGCGCGCGGTCGGTGGCGTGCTCGGCGAACCACTCCGGCTGCGGCAGCCACGGCCGGGCGGCGCCGGCGCCGGAGGTGAAGCCGAACGGGGAGGCGTGCCCGGTCCAGGGCAGCGGCACCCGGCAGCCGTCGCGGACGAACCGGCGGCTGCCGGTCCGGCGGAAGATCGGGTCGGTGAGGACCTCGTCGGGCAGGTCGACGACCTCGGGCAGCCCGAGCTCCTCGCCCTGGTAGACGTAGGCGGCGCCGGGCAGGGCCAGCATCAGCAGCGCGGCGGCGCGGGCGCGGGCCGGGCCCAGGCCGCTCGCCTCCCCGCTGGGCTCGCCGGCATAGCGGGTGACGGTGCGGACCTGGTCGTGGTTGTTGAGCACCCAGGTGACGGTGGAGCCGGTGCCCGCGATGTCCCGCATCGCCTCGGAGATGGTCCTCCGGAAGGCGTCGACGTCCCACCGGGCGCTGAGCAGGTGGAAGAAGAACGCCTGGTGGAGCTCGTCCGGGCGGACGTACTCGGCGTGTTCGCGGGCGGTGGGCACCGAGACCTCGCCGACCAGCAGCCGGTCCAGGCCGTCGCGGGCGGTGTACTCCTCGCAGACGGCGCGCCAGTCCCGCCACACCTGGTGCACCTCGGGCTGGTTCCAGGCCAGCGGGTTGACCGAGTCCCGGGACCGCTCGTCCGCCTCCGGGTCGGGGGAGTCGGGCAGCTCCGGGTGCTTGTGGAGGCCCGCGGCGACATCGATGCGGAACCCGTCCACCCCGCGGTCGAGCCAGAACCGCAGCACCGCGTCGAAGTGCTCGCCCACGGCCGGGTCCCGCCAGTTGAGGTCGGGCTGTTCGGGGGTGAAGAGGTGCAGGTACCAGGGGCCGGGCTCGCCATCCGGCTCGGTGATCCGGGACCAGGCGGGACCGCCGAACATGGCCCGCCAGTTGTTCGGCGGGAGTGCGCCGTCCGCGCCCCGCCCGGGGGCGAAGTGGAAGCGGGAGCGGGCCGGGCTGTCCGGGCCGCCCGCCAATGCCTCGCGGAACCACGGGTGGGCGCTGGAGCAGTGGTTGGGGACGATGTCGATGAGGACCTTCAGCCCGAGCCGGTGCGCGTCGGCGACCAGCAGGTCGAACTCGGCGAGGTCCCCGTAGACCGGGTCCACGCCGGTGTAGTCCGCGACGTCGTAGCCGTGGTCGTGCTGCGGCGAGGGGTAGAACGGGCTGAGCCAGATGCCGTCCACCCCGAGCTTCTTGAGGTACGGCAGGCCCACCCGGACCCCGGCGAGATCGCCGATGCCGTCGCCGGTGCTGTCGAGGAAGCTGCGGACGTAGACCTGGTAGATCACCGCATCCCGCCACCAGTGCTGTGTTGCGGCGGCCGTGGCTATGAGCATGTCCCGTTGCCCTGTCTGACTCGAATACGGCTGTCTGACGCGATGGCGGCCTCGATCGGTCGGCCGCCGTTGTGCATGCATGTTAAGTAGGTGTGTCGAACGGGTGTCAACGAGTCTGCAGGCAACGGATAAATAACTGACCCTATATGCCCCGTATGTGGGGATGGCTCTGGATTATGGATCAAGGAAAAGGGAGAGGCTTCTACTTAACAAGTAAGTAGAAGCCTCGAAGGGAAGGGAAGGGAAGGGACGGAGCGTCAGCCGCGGCGGGCGATCGCGTCGAGTTCGGCCCTCAGCCGCCGCAGGGCGGCGGCCGGGCTCTGCCGCTGGGCCATCGCGTCGTGGACGACCGCCTGGACGGCCAGGTTCACCTGCTCGTACCGCGGGCTCTTGGGCCGCGGTTTCGCGGTGAGCAGGCTCTTGTACAGGGTGGGCAGGTACGGGAACCTGCGCACCAGTGCCGGGTCCCGGTACAGATCCGCCCGGGCGGGCGGCAGCGAGCCCTCGGTGAGGACGCGGCGCTGGACGCGTTCGCTCGTCAGATGGCGGATGAGCGCGGCCGCCGACTCCGGGTGCCGGGAGTTGGTGTTGACCGCGAGGTTGGAGCCGCCGAGGATCCCGGCCCCGGGCCCGTCCGGCCCCGGCAGCGGCACCACCCCGAACTTCCCCGCCACCTTCGAGCCCTCGGCGCCCGCCAGCGGGTAGGCGTACGGCCAGTTGCGCAGGAAGAGCAGCCGGCCGTTCTGGAACGCCCGCCGGGACTCCTCCTCCTTGTAGCCGAGCGCCTTCCGGGGGATCCAGCCCTCCCGCACGCCGCCGGTGAGGAACTCCAGCCCGGTGCGGGCGGCGGGGGAGTCCACCGTGACCCGGCTGCCCTCGTCGGCGAGGATCGAGCCGCCGGCGGACTGCAGGGCCTCGGCCGCGTTCACGGTGAGGCCCTCGTACGGGAGGAACTGTCCGGCGTAGCCGTCCAGCCCGTACCGGGGAGCGACCGTCCGGGCCAGGCGCCGCAGTTCGGACCAGGTGCGGGGCGGCTTCTCGCGCGCCTTGTCGAGCACGTCCTTGCGGTAGTAGAGCAGGCCCGCGTTGGTGACGTAGGGGACGGCGTGCAGCCGGCCGCCGAAGGTCGCGGTGTCCACCACCGGTGGCAGGAAGCGGTTCAGCGGGAAGCGGCGGCCGTCGAGCGGGGCGATCCAGCCCGCGGCGGCGAACTCGGAGGTCCAGGCGACATCGATGTTGAGGACGTCGAACCGGTCGCTGCCGGAGCGCAGGCTGGTGGACATCTGGGCGCGGACCTCGTCGGCGGCCTCCGGGAGTTCGACCAGGGTCACCTTCTCCGCCGGGTGGCCGCGGTTCCAGTCCGCCAGCACCCCGCGCAGATAGCCGGTGAGGTCGCCGCCGGTCACGAGGGTCATCGGGCCGCGTCCGCCGGTGCCGCCCGCGGACGCGGTGGCCGGCCCGCCCGTACCGGCGTAGCCGGCGGCTATCAGTGCCGCCGCCAGGAGGCCCCTACCCGCGGCTCGCGCCCACCGCATAGGTTCCTCCTTGTGCGCCGGCACCGGTCAGGCGTGCCCGGCGTCGGGCACCTGTATACCCGTTAGGCATGCGCGATACTAGACGTCGCCGCAAGGTCCGGGGAGCGATCCGGCTCACAGGCGGGGTGGCCTGCGGCGGCCATCGAACGGGCCACCAACGAGTAGGTACGGCGGGGAGGGAGGAGGGCGAGCGTGCGTCTGCCCCTCCTGGCACTTCTGGCGAAGGGCCCCGCGCACGGATACGAGCTCAAGCAGGCTCTTGAGAAGCTCCTGGGCGCGGCGTACCCTCAGCCGAACGTCGGGCAGATCTACGTCACCCTCGGCAGGCTGGAGAAGGCCGGTCTCATCGAGGGCGAGGACGTCGCCCAGTCCAGCAGACCGAACAAGCGGATCTACCAGCTCACCGCCGCGGGGCGGGAGGCGGTGGAGGCCTGGTTCGACGAGCCGGCCGACGAGCCGCGGGTCCGGGACGAGTTCTTCATGAAGCTCGCCCTCGCTCCGCACTCGGGGGCGGCCGACCAGATCGCACTGATCAACAAGCAGCGCCGGCACTACCTCAACACCATGCGCGACCTGTCGAAGCTGGCCGCGTCCGAGGACCGGGACAACCGGGTCGCACAGCTGCTGATCGAGGGCGCGATGCTGCATCTGCAGGCGGATCTCGACTGGTTGGAGCGCTGTCAGGAGGAGCTGGAATGAGCCGCGACCGCCGGCGCCCCGCCGTGGAGCGGGCCGAGGCCGCCACCGGAGCGGCGGAGCCCGGCACGGGTGCGGCCCCGGAGGTGGGCAGGGCCGCGGAGGCCGCATCCCCCGCCGGCACGGCGCCCCTCCTGCGGGCCGAGGGCCTGCACAAGACGCACCGTACGGACGGCGCCCCGGCCCTGGCCGTACGCGGCGCCGACCTGGTGGTGGAGCGCGGCGAATTCGTCGCCGTGACCGGCCCGTCCGGCGCCGGGAAGTCCACCCTGCTCCACCTGCTCGGCGGGCTCGACCGGCCGGACAGCGGCAGGCTGTGGCTGGACGGCGAGCGCGTCGACGCCTACAGCGAGGCCCGCTGGGCCGTCCTGCGCCGCCGCAGCATCGGCGTCGTCTTCCAGTTCTTCAACCTGGTCTCCGACCTGACCGTGGCCGACAACGTCGAGCTGCCCGCGCTGCTGGCCGGCAGCTCGCCCCGGCAGGCCCGGGAGAGCCGGGCGGAACTCCTCGCCGAGCTGGGGCTGGAGGGCAAGGAGCGCAGCACCCCCGGTGAGCTGTCCGGCGGCGAGCAGCAGCGCGTCGCCCTGGCCCGCGCGCTGGTCAACCGGCCGAGTCTGCTGCTTGCGGACGAGCCCACCGGCAGCCTGGACAGCAAGGGCACCCGCGAGGTGCTGCGCCTGCTCACCCGCTGCCACCAGCGCGGCCGGACGATCCTGCTGGTCACCCATGACGCCCGGGTGGCGAGCACCGCGGACCGGGTGATCAGCTTCTTCGACGGCCGGATCGCCGACGACGCGCCGCTGGGCGCCGGGGCCCGGCGCGGCGGCGGCGTCGCCGATGTGCTCGAACTGAAGGGCTGACCGGGATGCGGGCCACGGTGCGCCGGGTGCGCGCCGACCTCCGGCAGCACCGCGGAGAGGCCCTGTTCCTGGTGCTCGCCACCGCGGGCATCATCGTCTCCCTGCTGCTGGCGGGCGCGTTCCTGGCGTACGCGGCCAACCCCTGGCAGCGGGTCTTCACCCGGTCCGAGGGCGCCCACGTCTGGATCCACGCCAAGGCCGGGCCGGACGCCGGGCGGCTGGCCGGGCTCGACGGCGTCGAGCGGGCGGCCGGGCCGTACTCCACCGCGCAGGCCACCGCCGAGCTCGGCGGTACCCGGGCGAGCCTGAACCTGCGGGCCACCGGCCAGGAGCCGCCCGCGGTGGCCCGCCCGCTGCTCACCGACGGCCACTGGCTCGACGAGCGCTCCGAGAACGGCATCGTGCTGGAGAGCTCGCTGGCCCGCGCGCTGTGGGCCGAACCGGGCGACGCGCTCGGCGTGCGCGGCCCCGGCGGCACGGTACGGCTGCGGGTGGTGGGCGTCGCCGACAGCGCCGAACCGGCGTTCCGGCCGGGGGAGGCCTCCGGCATCGGCTGGGTGCTCCCCGCCGCCCTGAACCGGGTCGAGCCCGACGCGCACCGGCACGGCCGGACGATCGGGCTGCGCCTGGCGGATCCGGAGGACACCGACTACGCCGTCCAGCGGGCCGTCACCACGCTGGGCAGCGACCGGATCGCCCGGATCTCGACCTGGCAGCAGGCGCGCGCCGACGCCGAGGGCGGAGACCGGGTGCTCGGGCTGCTGCTGGCCCTGTTCGGGCTCGGCGCACTGCTCGCCGCCGCGCTCGCCGTGGCCGGGGCGATCGGCACCCGGATCCGGGGGCAGCTGCGCGACATCGCGGTGCTCAAGGCGGTCGGCTTCACCCCCGCCCAGGTCGTCCGGATGTTCCTGGTCGAGCATCTGGCGCTGGCGCTGCTCGGGGTGGGCTGCGGCGCGGTGCTCACCGAGACCCTGGGCGCCCGATTGCCGGGCCGGACCGGCGAGGCGATGGCGCTCTGGCAGGACCTGCCGGAACACACCTGGGCGCCGTTCGCGATCTCGGCGGGAGCGGTGCTGCTCATCGCCGCGACCACCGCGCTGGCCGCCTGGCGGGCCGGGCGGGTCCCGCCGGTGCCCATGGCGCGGGCCGCGCAGCCGGCCGGCCGCCGGCTGCCGGGCACCGCGATCCGGGCGCTGGGCCTGCGGATCCCGCCCGCGCTGGTGCTCGGCTGGCGCGGCGCCTTCCACCGCCCGGCCCGCTCCGCGGCGGCCGTCGGCCGGCTGGCCGTACCGCTGCTGCTGATCACCGTGGCGCTGGGGGCGTGGACCACGCTGGACCGGTTCGAGAGCCACCCGGAAAAGGTCGGGCTCGCCGCCGAGCTCACCGCGCGGGGCGACGGCCTGGGGGACGCCGCGGTCCGCCGGCTGCTCACCGCCCGCCCGGAGGTGACCGCCGCCCACCCCGGCGCCGAGGTGGAGGCCCTGGTCCCCGGCCAGACGGGGACGATTCAGCTGCGCGGCCTGGGCACGGCCCGGGACCCGTACCCGTTCACCGTCGCCGAGGGGCGCGCCGCCCACGGGCCCGACGAGGCGGTGGCCGGGCAGGGGCTGCTGGATCTGCTGAACGCGCGGGTCGGCGACTGGGTGCGGATGACGGTCGAGGGCAAGCCGCAGGTCCTGCACATCGTGGGGCGCAGCATCGAGCCCGAGGACGGCGGCCGGGTGATCTCCACGTCGATGGACACCCTGCGGGAGCGGGACGCCGCGCTGCGGCCGGACTTCTTCCATCTGGAGCTGACGCCCGGCGCGGATCCGGCCGCGGTGAGCACCGCGCTCGCGGACTCCGGGCACGGCCGGCTGGACGTCCGGCGGATCACCAACCCCGCGGACGGGCTCTCCGCCGTCCGGGGCGTGATCGTCGGGCTGGTCGCGGTGCCGGCCCTGATCGGGCTGGCCGAGCTGTCGACCACCATCGGCGCGGGGGTGCGGGACCGGCGGCGGGATCTGCTCGCCCTCCGGGCCATCGGGCTGACGCCACGTCAGATCATGGCGGTGATCGTCTCCGGTACCGGGTTCACCGCCCTGGCCGCCGCGGTGATCGGCACGCCCGCCGGAGTCCTCGCCGCCCAGTGGCTGATCGACCTCCAGGGGCGGGCCAGCGGCATCGGCGCGGGCATCGCGGTCCCGCCCCCGCCGGCGCTGCTGCTCCTGGTGGGGCTGGCCGCGGTGGCCGGGGCGGTCGCGGTGTCGGTGCTGCCCGCGGTGCGGGTGGTGCGGCGCCGGCTGGTGGACACCCAGAGCGACGCGGTCTGAGGCGGGGGCGGTCCGAGACGGGGGAGGGCCGGGGCCGTCCCCCGCGGGGCCCTCAGGGCTCGACGACGACTTCCTGGGCCGCCGCCGTCGCGTCCACGATCAGCCCGGCGTCGACCGGAACGTTCCGCTTCACCAGGGCCAGCGCGATCGGCCCCAGCTCGTGGTGGCGCGCCGAGGTGGTGACGAAGCCCAGCTGCCGCCCCTCCTCGCCGTCGGCCGCCAGCCGGACCGGAGCGCCGTGCCCCGGCAGCTTCACCTCGCTGCCGTCCAGGTGCAGGAAGACCAGCCGGCGCGGCGGCTTCCCCAGGTTGTGGACGCGCGCCACGGTCTCCTGCCCGCGGTAGCAGCCCTTCTCCAGGTGGACGGCGGAGCCCAGCCAGCCGAGCTCGTGCGGGATCGTCCGGTGGTCGGTCTCCAGGCCGAAGCGGGGCCGGTGCGCCTCGACGCGCAGCGCCTCCAGCGCCAGCACCCCGGCCGCCGGACCGTTCGCCGCCGCGAAGGACTCCAGCTCCGCACGGGGCAGGAAGAGGTCCCGGCCGTGCGGGGTCTCCCGGACGGCGACGCCCTCCGGCGACTCGGTGATCGAGCCCGCGGGGAGGTGGACGACCGCGTAGTCGCCCGTCGTGTCCGTCACCTCGACCCGGTAGAAGAACTTCATGCTCTCCAGGTAGGCGATCAACTCGCCCTGGGTGCCCGGCTCGACGTGCGCCCAGGTCGTCTCGCCGTCGTCCACCAGGTAGAGCGCGTGCTCGATGTGGCCGTGCGGGGAGAGGATCAGCGCCTCGGTGGCCCGGCCCGGGGGGAGCTCGCTGACGTGCTGGGTGAGCAGCAGATGCAGCCAGCTCAGCCGTTCCTCGCCGGTCACGGTGATCACGCCGCGGTGCGAGAGGTCCACGAAGCCGGTGCCGTCGGCGAGCGCGCGCTGCTCCCGGAACAGGTCGCCGTAGTGCGCGGCGACCCCGTCGTCCGGTGCCTCGGCGGCGACGGCGCCGGGCAGGGAGAGCAGGGGGCTGGCGGGAGAGTGTGCCTGCATGCGTACCAGCCTACGGTCCGTCGTTCGACGCTCCGGCTGCGCGGTCGGTATCCGGGGCACCGGTGTCCGTGGCGGCGCCGCCGGAACCGTCCGGGGCGGCGGGGGCGGAGCAGCCGGCGCACCGCCCGAAGATCGCGAAGTGCTTCAGATCCGTGTCGAAGCCGAAGGTGTCGCGCAGTTGGGCCGTGAACCCGGAGGCCACCGACACATCGGCCTCGATGACGTCACCGCAGTCCCGGCACACCAGATGGAGATGGTGGTGCCGGTCCGCCAGGTGGTACGTCGGCGCCCCGTGCCCGAGGTGGGCGTGGCTGACCAGCCCCAGCTCCTCCAGCAGCTCCAGGGTGCGGTAGACGGTGGAGATGTTCACCCCGCCCGCGGTGCGCCGCACCTCGGTGAGGATGTCGTCGGGCGTCGCGTGCTCCAGCCGGTCCACGGCCTCCAGCACGAGCTGCCGCTGCGGGGTCAGCCGGTACCCGCGCTTGCGGAGGTCGCTCTGCCAGTCGGTGGTCACCACACCGCCAGTGTAGGAGGCGGCGGGCCGGGCGCCGCCGCTACGACAACGGCTCCACCCCCGGGGACGGACGTCCCGCGGCCGGTGGAGCCGTGTGCGGCTGCGGAGCGGCGCGCCCCGGGGACCCGGGGAAACGGGACCCGTGGGAACGCGCGTCCCCGTGCTGCGTGGTCTGCGTGCTGCCCGTTCCGTGCTGCCGCCTACCTGCCGCGTGTCTACTTGAAGAAGGCGATGCCGTCGTCCGGCAGGTCCTTGAGGTCCTTGGCCCACTCGCTCGGGTCGACGACCTTCTTCAGGTGCGCCGACATGTAGGGGCGCAGCTCGACCTCGGGGGTGGCCTTCTCGCCGACCCACATCAGGTCGCTCTTGACGTAGCCGTAGAGCCGCTTGCCGCCGGTGTACGGTCCGGAACCGGCGGAGCGGGCGACGGCGTCGGTGGCCAGGTCGATCTGCGGCTTCTGGTCGGCCAGCTCGCCGTACCAGACCTCGGCCACACCCTGGTCGCGGATCATCACGATCTCGACCTTGCGGTCCTTGTCGATGCGCCAGAAGCCGGACTCGGACTCCAGCGGGCGGACCTTCTTGCCCTCGCTGTCGAGCACCCAGGTGTGCGAGGTGTACTCGAGGAAGTCACGGCCGTCGTGGGTGAAGGTCACCTCCTGGCCGAAGTTGCACTTCTCGTCACCGGGGAAGTCGAAGACACCCGCGCCTTCCCAGTTGCCGAGGAGGAAGGCGAGGGGGACGAGGTCCGGGTGGAGGTCGGACGGAATCTCGATCATGAGCTCAGGCGATCTCTAGGGAGCGGGAGGAGGCGCTGGTCAGCGCTGGCCCTGGTACAGCTTCTTCATGGTGAGGCCGGCGAACGCGACGACGCCCACGCAGACCAGGACCAGCAGGGTGATGAAGAATGCCTCAAGCACGAGCGCGCTCCTCGGGGGAGTGTGGTGGTACGGACCGCGGTCGAGTCTAGTCCGCGGCGGCGGGGCCGGTGCTGTGAGGTCCGCCCCGGCGCTGTGAGGTGCGCCGCTGCCCGGCGGGCCGCGGTCCCGGCCGTATCACGGCCCGGCCGGTCCCGGCGGGCCGCTCTAGAGTGAGCACATGGCGAAGAAGCTCGTGATCAAGGTGACGGCCGGGGCCGACGCACCGGAACGGTGCTCGCAGGCGTTCACGGTGGCGGCGGTCGCCGTCGCCAGCGGGGTGGAGGTCTCGCTCTGGCTGACCGGTGAGTCCGCGTGGTTCGCGCTGCCGGGGAAGGCGGCCGAGTTCGAGCTGCCGCACGCCGCCCCGCTGCCCGACCTGCTGGACTCCGTCCTGGCCGGCGGCCGGATCACCCTGTGCACGCAGTGCGCGGCCCGCCGGGAGATCACCGAGAAGGACACGCTGGAGGGGGTGCGGATCGCGGGCGCGCAGGTCTTCGTCAGCGAGTCCCTGGCCGACGACACCCAGGCGCTCGTGTACTGAGTCCCGCCGGGGCACGGAGTCCCCGCCGGGCCGGGCCAGCGGGGAGTGTGGGACAGGGCCTACGGGCGGTCGTCGTCGTTCCGCCCGTCGTCGCCGGTCTGCCGTCCGTAGTGCTCGAAGCGGCGCCAGCTGTCGTCCAGCGGCTCGTCGTCCAGCCAGCTGTCGTCCGGCACGTCCCACCAGTGGTCGTCCGGCTCCCGGCGGTTGGCGACGATCGCGGCGACCGGCGGAATCGCCATGGCGACGACGCACATGCCGACGGCGGCCGGGACCGACCACAGGCGGACGACTCCCCAGGCCAGAACGAAGAGCCCCAGGCACAGCCCCATGAGGACGAAGTACCGGCGGCGTCGCCGTGCGTACATGTCTCCAGCGTACGGCGGCGGGGGCGCGGAGGCGCAGGGCTCCGGCCGATCACGCGGCCACGCCGCTTCCCGTACCGCGCGCCCGGACAGCACGGAGGGCCGCACCCCTGAGAGTCCAACCCCGGGGTACGGCCCTCCGGCCGCTGTGCGCCGTCGTCAGACGGCGATGGCGACGTCGGCCGCGGCGCCCTGCTGGGCGACGACCGTACGGTCCGCGGTGGCGCCCGGAACCAGGGCGCGCAGCGTCCAGGTGCCCGGGGCCGCGAAGAAGCGGAACTGCCCGGTCGCCGAGGTCGGGACCTCGGCGGTGAACTCGCCGCCGCCGTCGAGGAGGCGGACGTAGCCCGACACGGGCTCGCCGTCGCGGGTCACCGAACCCTGGATGATCGTCTCCTTGGCCACGTCAACTCCTGCCAGGTCCGGGCCGCCGGCTGTTGCTCCACACATGGGGGTGTCCTTCGGGTCGGGGGTCGGGGATCAGCTGTTGGCGCCGAGCTCGATCGGCACGCCGACGAGGGAGCCGTACTCGGTCCAGGAACCGTCGTAGTTCTTGACGTTCCCCTGGTCGAGCAGCTCGTGCAGGACGAACCAGGTGAGCGCGGAGCGCTCACCGATGCGGCAGTAGGCGATCGTGTCCTTCGACAGGTCGACCTGCTCCGTCTCGTAGAGCTTCTTGAGCTCGTCGTCGGACTTGAAGGTGCCGTCGTCGTTGGCGTTCTTCGACCACGGGATGTTGCGGGCGCTCGGCACGTGGCCGGGGCGCTGCGACTGCTCCTGCGGCAGGTGCGCCGGGGCGAGCAGCTTGCCGCTGAACTCGTCGGGGGACCGGACGTCGACCAGGTTCAGGTTGCCGATGGCCTGCGCGACGTCGTCGCGGAAGGCGCGGATCGAGGTGTCCTGCTCCTTGGCCTTGTAGTCGGTCGCGGGGCGCTCGGGCACCTCGGCCACCAGGTCGCGGGAGTCGAGCTCCCACTTCTTGCGGCCGCCGTCGAGGAGCTTCACGCTGTCGTGGCCGTACAGCTTGAAGTACCAGTAGGCGTAGGAGGCGAACCAGTTGTTGTTGCCGCCGTAGAGGACGACCGTGTCGTCGTTGGCGATGCCCTTCCCGGACAGCAGCTTCTCGAAGCCCGCCCGGTCGACGAAGTCACGGCGCACCGGGTCCTGGAGGTCCTTCTTCCAGTCGATGCGTACGGCGTTCCGGATGTGGTTCTTGTCGTAGGCCGAGGTGTCCTCGTCGACCTCGACGATGACCACCTTCGGGTCGTCGATGTGGGCCTCGACCCAGTCGGCGTCGACCAGGACGTCGCTGCGGCTCATGTTTTTCTCCTCCGGGGCAGTTTCGGATGCGCGGGCTGCGGCTGCGCGCGGCGCGCGGTGGTGCAGGGGTGCGCGTCGGTGCGCGGCCGCTTCTGTGGAGCGGGGAGGCCCCAAAGGGCCTGGGAGAAACGGGAGTCGGGGCTCCGCTCAGAACGAGCGACAGAGCATGGCGGCGACACGGCACAGGTCGACTGCCCGCCGCTTCGTGAGATCCGCCTGTCGCTTCATGCGTCCGATCGTAAGGAGCCACGGGTGCGCATGTCACCGGCGTGTCGGATGCTGAGATGCGAATGCCCGCATTGTGGGACGCGGGATCGGCGGATGCCGTCCTGCCAGGCGGCCGTGGGTGAGCGGGGGCGCGGCGGTGCGTCCGCCATCTGAGGTACGGACGGAGCTGTCTCGCTCTGTGGACACGCCGGGGCCGGGGCGGCCCTTTCGGGGGCCCTGCGGCGCGTCGGCCGTGGCGGGGTGCGGGGCTGTGGGGTGCCGGTGTGCCGGCTGGGATCCGGGGCCTGTCCGCCCGCCCGCCGGCGGTTCGTCCGCCGGTGGTCCGTCCGCCGACGGTGGGCCCGTCGGCGGGCCCACCGGTCGGGGGCTCCGGCGGGTGCGGCTGCCGCCGGTCAGCCCGCCAGTTCGACCTGACGGCCGACCACGGATACATCGACACCGTCCTGGGTCGTGACGACCTTGTCCAGTTTCATGCCCTCGGGCAGGCCGTCGATCTTCCGGTCGAAGTCGATCTTCCCGCGGACCAGATTCTCCAATCCGGGGATACCGTCACCGGGGATGTCGTCGGCGTGCAGCCGGATCGTGTCGGCGCCGGCGACGCTGACCGTGCTGAGGACGCTGCGCTTGACGGTCCGGCCCAGGATCGAGACCCCGGCGGTGACCTTGACCTGGCTCTTCCCTGCCTGGTCCCGGCCGCCGTAGCCGACGGCGACTCCCTCGCTGGAGGCCTCGGACAGGTCGTCGTAGCCGAGGTGTGCGGAGCCGGTCGCCGAGTCGGCCACCGCGGAGGAGAAGGAGTCGTTCAGCTTCACGTCGCGCAGCTCGGCGGTGAGGCGGCTGATCCGCAGCGCCCGGCCCGCCGAGCTCGCCGTGACGCCGTTCATGGTCACGTCGACCTCGTCGAGCTCCCTGCTCAGCGCCTGCGTCAGGAACGGGAAGCCCTTGATGGAGACGTCCGGGGTCTCCATGAGGCCCTCGCTGCTCTTGATCTTGTCCGCTGCCTCGGACTCGGCCATGCCGACCGCGAGTCGGTCGGCCGCCACGAACAGGCCCCCCAGGACCACGGCGACGATCAGCAGTATTCGCAGTGCACGCATCCGACTGGCTCCCCCACCCTTTCGATCAGACCCCGTTGCCCAGTGAGCCTAACCGGCCGGTCATCCGATCGTGGCCGATCACCAGATTGCGGGAGCAGTCCACCCGGAACACCCGGAACACCCGGAACGTCAGCAGTCCCCCCGGATCGCCCGGAGGCCGAGCGGACGGGCCGGCTCCGGAGTCCTCCGCATCGCCCGCAGCGCGGGCGGACCGGCCGGCTTCCCGGTGTGCCCCGCCCTCCGCCGGACAGCGGCGGCTCCGGCCACCGAGGGGTGGGGGAGACGGGTGGGGCCGACGGGGCCGGCCCGGGGCGCTCCGTGGGCGCGCCGTGGGGCGGCCGCGAGCCGGGACATCGACCGACCGCGCCCGGGGAGTCGGGCCGACGGCGCCCGCGAGTCAGTGCGTCACCGCAGGCGCCCGCGGGCCGGTACGCCGCCGACGGCGCCCGAAGCGCGTTCCGGCGCCGGGCCGCCCGTGGGGGCGGCCCGGCGCCGTGGTGCGTGCCGTGGCGCCGGGAATGCGCCCTGATCACGACGTGTGCGACCGGGGCCGGGGGCCGTAACGCCTGGGGTGGCGTCCGCCCGGTGGCGCGGTTCAGCCGAGGGCGCGGCCCAGCACATAGACGGCGGGCGCGGCGAGCGTCAGCGGCAGTGCCACTCCGGCGGTCAGGTGCACGAAGCGGGACGGGTAGTCGTAGCTCGCCACCCGCAGGCCGATCAGCGCACAGGCTCCGGCCGCCGCACCGAGCAGCGCCCCGCCCGCCCCGAGGCCCGTCAGGGCTCCGGCGGCGGCACCGGCGCCCGTGGCCGCGGCCAGGGCGGCGGCGGGGGCGACCCGCGACGGCAGCGGCAGCGCGCGGGTGACCACGGCGACGGCCACCGCGACGGCCCCCACCACGACCGCGTCGCCGGACACGGCGGAGGCGGCGAGATGGCCCGCGGCCAGCACGGTGAACGCCGAGGACGCCACCCCGGCCGTCAGCGCGTACAGCCGCTCGTCCGCCGAACTCCGGTTGCGCAGCTGGAGGACGAGCACCAGCAGGCACCAGACGCCGAGCGTCCCGAGCGCCACCGTGGGGGCGTCCCCGCGCTCGGTGGCGAGCAGCGCGATGTCCGTGACCAGGCCGCCGGCGAAGGCGAGCGCGATGCCCTGCCGGGCGGGCCACATGCCGTTCAGCCGGTACCAGCCGGCCGCGGTCCCGGCCTGCAGCAGCACGACGGCGAACGCCAGCGCCGGGCGGGCCAGCGCCCCGGTCAGCGCGATGAGCGCGGCGAGACCGGCCGTCAGCAGGGCCGACTCCATGCCGGGCGGAATGATCGGCGACGCGCCGGCCGCGCGGGCCCGCTGCGCCGGGGTCAGCCCCGGGGTCTCCACGGTCCGTACGGCGCCGCGCGGCCCGTCGGCGGGACGACGGGCGTCGTCCGCCGCGTCGAGGGCGCCGGGGAGCACATCAAGATCGGCCCGGGGCGCGTCGACGCGCCCGTCCCCGTCGA
>NZ_JBEOXS010000102.1:0-16161 GCF_040296705.1 Streptomyces sp. NPDC002055 | reverse complement strand
AGTGTGGCCGCTTCGTGCGGCAGCTGCCAAAACGCTTTGACCTGCACAGTTGCACTACCGGCGGGTTGCTGCGGCGCACCCGCCGGACCGGGCTGGGTGCGCCGGCCGGCCAGGACGCGCTCGCCGGGATCTCCGAACTCGCGAACATCGCCGCGGCGACCGGCGCGGACGAAGTCGTCCTCGCCTGGGAGACCCACGACGTCGCCACCGCCGGCGAACTGCTGGCTTCGTTGGCCCGGGCCTCAGCATGGTGCTCGCCACCCGCGACGGGCACGTCCTGCACAGTTCCCCTACAGCGAGCAGCTCCTGTCCCGCAGTCCCGTAGACGACGCGGACGACGGTGACGGTCCGTGTCAACCGTCCCCTGTCTCAGCCTCGGCCGGCTTCCTGGATGTCGTCACATCAAACCGCCCGCAAGGCCCACACCGTGAACGGCAACCCGGTGAACCTTCCCGGTCAGAGCACCAGGGACCTCACAACACGCTGCGGAGGTCGACCAACGGCAGGGGTGAGTGTGTCGTGCTGGTCGTCATCCAGCGCGTATGCCTGCTCTCCTCGAACAGTTCTCTCAGGTACATGGCGGGGAATTCGAGAGGGTCGTCACGGTCCTGGAGCTGTACACGGACACGGTAGGTCGTCCCGGTGCTCGCGCCCGTTGCACGCTGGTCATGCCCCGTTTCGGGGGGTTGGTAGCTTGCCTGGTACCGGGGTTCTCCCTCTGGGGAAACGTTCGTCGGCGGCTCGGCAGCGGTGTGAACGGGATGGTGTACGAGGATCAGGTCAACGCTGTCGGGCTCGGGAGACTCTGCACGCAGAAGGATCAGCCCGGCTGCCCGGAGAGTGTTCAGCTCTTCACCCAGTTCGTTGAGCAGCCAAGCGAGGTGGAGGTAGGCCGGGGCGTGCGGGGCCGGCTGCCAGAAGGCCTCGCGGCGCTGCTCGTGAGAGGCGAACCGCCCACCTGACGGTAGTTCCGCAAGAGGAAACACGTCGGCAGTGTCCGGAAGCCGGCCATGGACGGTCTGATCTGTCTGGGTGAGGACAGCCTGGTGGCTGGGGGTGAGGGTCAGTGAGGTGAGGTGGATGCCGGCCGGTCCCAGATCGACGAGCGCGTCCGAGATGTTGGTGAGGAATGCGCCGCTGAAGGACGGGGCCATGTGGTGCTCCTGAGCTGTTATCGGTGGCCTGAGAACAAGCATGCACCGCCCGGGAACCGGCCCACGGCGCCACAGCCGTTGAGGCCCGGTTCAGAGGCCGGCCTGCGTGACGCCGTTGACGAGCTGGCCCAGGACGTCCAGGATCCCAGCAGCAGCGTCATGTTGATCGTCAGCAATCTGCGAGGACGGGGGACGCAGCTGTCTGCTGCGTAGCCCAGGGGTTCAGGTCCAGTACGCGGACCGGCTCTGTCACCCACCGGTGTGGGGCGGTGGTGGCGATGATCGCTCCGTCGGGACGGTCCGCGGTGGGCTGCGCTGCGTACTGGCTGTGCGCTGCTGCCCAGGTCTCCTGCCGTGCCACGGCCAGGGCAGCGGCCAGGTCCAGGTCCAGGACGGTGATGCCGGGCAGGGAGGCCAGATGTTCGGCCGTGCCGGGGCGGGCCCGGTCGGCTTCGACTAACGCGCACGCGGGGGCGTAGAGGAACCAGCCGGCTTCGGCGTGGGCGCGGTGGATCAGGCGGGAGGCGAGGATGTTGCCCTGGCCGGCCGCGGCCATGGCGGTGTCGTCCAGGACGATGTGCACGGCGTCGCTCACCGGCCGGTCACCTGGGCCAGACGTCGGTCCAGTTCGCTGTCCAGCTCCTGCTCCTGGTCAGCGGTGGGTGCGTAGCCGTTCCACTCTTTCAGCGCGGCCCGTGCCCGTTCGGCGCGCTCGGCCCGCTCACCCGGGGTCAGCAGTGTCTCGGCCAGGCGTGCCAGGTAGGCGCGCAGCGACAAGCCCTCCGCAGCCGCTATGGCCGCCAGTCGGTCCTTGGCTTCCTCGGGGATACGGACATTGGCATCGGGCATCATGTTGCTCCTAGCCCCAGGGGTACGGGTACGTACCCGTACCCTATCTCGGGGTCGGGGCCTGCGAAGGCGCAAACACCCACACGGGCTGGTCACCGAGACCTGGCCGGGTCGGTTTCAGCCTGAACGACGGTCGATCTCAAGCCAGTTGATCTGATCTGCCCCCGCGGGGAGCTCCACCCCGGGCAGCATACGCAGTGAACTCGATCAACTACTCACCGCGACGAAATGGGGGATGATGGCACGCTCGTCGAATCCGGACCTGACCAACACGCTGGCGATGCTCCACACCGCCGTCATGCACACGGACAAGAATCTCCGGGACGCGCTCGACAAGAGTGTGGAGAAGCTGGAGTCGGCCGGCCAGGCCGCCCACGACAAGACGACCCAGGAGGTCGTGGACGAGCTCGGCCGGATGCGCTCGAACTTCCGCGACGTCCACAACAAGCTGAACTCCAGCGGGGACGCACTCAACAACGCCGTCCACGATGTCGTCGCCCAGCTGCGCGCCGAACTGCGGGAGGTCCGCGGAGTGCTCGCGGACCTCGCCCCGCCCGCACCGCCCTCCCCCGCCCCTTCTGCGGCCCCACGGGAAGCCTCGGGCATCCAGGAGGACGACACCGCTCTCCAGCCGGCGCCGGTCGCCACCGTCACCGAGTCCGACGAGCTCGCCGAAGGAGCTGCCCTCCACACGGCGATCCCGGCGCAGCGCACCGCCGACCAGGACTCCTCGCCCGGTCCGGCACTGGCGGTCGGTGAAGTGCGTGATGCCGTCCGTGAGGTTCTCACCGAGGAACTCGCCCCCGTGCTCGCCCTGCTCACCGCCCCGGACAGCGACCGCGAGGGGCCGACCGGCGACCAGCAGGACGTACCGGCCGCGCTGCTCGAAGCGGTCGGTGAGGTCAAGGCGGAGATCAGCTCCGCCAGGGAGGAAGCGCGGGCCTCGCTCGTCTCCCTGCAGCAGGAGTTCGCGCAGCTGCGCACCGCCATGGAAGAGCTGCGGCCGCGGCCCGACGCCGCCACCGAGGCCGCGGCTGTCGAGGTGGGTCCAGAGCACGGTGCTCTGCTCAAGACGGCGGCCCGCGTCTCCTCCGCGAGCCTGCTGTGCCACCGCGACATCTGGGAGTTCATCACCGCCCACGCCGGGCGGCACCCGCACTTCCGTGTGCCGCCGCAGGTCGCCGACGAAGGAGGCGAGCGCATCCGCGCGGCGCTGTCAGGCCGCTCCCTGATCGCCCTGCTGATCAGCCTGCACGCCCTCCAGCACACCGCCGCCGACGGCGATGGGGACCGTGAACTCGCCACCACCCTCTACGAGCGGATCGAGGAGAGCCTGACCGGGATCAGCCCCGGCGGTGAGCCGGTCACCATCACCCTCGATGACCGGACCTCCCCCGCCCAGAGCGCCCCGGCCGCCGCGGACGACGCCGAGGCTGACGACAAGCCGGACAGCCCAGGCACCCCGCCGACATCGACGGAGCAGACCACAGAACCCGACGAGGACGCCGGACCCGCCGCCGCGTGAACAGCTCCAGGGCACCCGGGCGGGATGCCGGGTGCCCTGCACGGACCGGGTGTAGCCGATGGTGTCCCGCATGCGGCGGCGACGTGGTGGGGCAGCTGCGGGGCGACGGCCGCGGCGAATCCGGAGGGCTCCCGCCCGTCCCGCTTCGCGGCCAGCCGTACGTCACCCGGCACGTGCCCACCCCCGAGGAACTCGCCCGCCACGAGTAGCCGGCCCCCCTGCCCGGCCGCTGCTGCAGATCGGCGGACCCGGCTTTGCGCGGCCGGTACGGTGCCCACGCAGACATCGACAGCAGCAGGAGGAGAGCGTGGCGAAGGACCGAGACCGCGGTGAGGTACTGGGCTACGGGGTGCCGGCCGCGCTGTTCCTGCCCGGGGTCGCCTACCTCGGGATCAGCAACGGCCACCAGTTCATCGCCAACGACTTCTTCGCGCTCATGTACTGCCTGGCCAGCGTCGGCTTCGCGTCGGTCCCACTGATGGCGTGGCGCCGGGGCGGCGGCCAGTACGCCGACCCGGGCTTCGTCCGATCGGCCTGGTTCCCGTGGCTGTTCACCACCGGGCAGGGCGTCGCCTACAGCGCCCCGCGCGGCGACGCGAACGTCTTCATGCTGACCTTCGGCTGGGGCGCGTTCATCTACGCCGGGATGGTCGCCCTGTACTTCCTCGCCCGCGCGCTCTGGGGTGTCGACGACGACCAGGCCGTGCCGTCCGGCCAGACGCCTGCGGCCTGACGGCGAAGCGTCTACCGGCGTCGACGGCTGCCGCCCAAGAGGTGACGGGCGAGGATGTCCCGCCGCGCCTGGTGGGACCCGGCGGGCAGCGCGCACTCGGCATCCGGCTTGGCGTGACAGACCGGGCAGGAGATCTTCATCAGCCGGTAGTAGGGCACCTTGCTCGCTGTCCCCCGCTCGGTGCGCCGGTCTTCCACGCTGCGGGCCTTCTTGGCCTCCGCGGCGGCCTCGCGTTCCTTCAGGACCGGTTCGATCCGCTCGTCATGGCCGTACTCGCGCCGGACCGCCTTGCCGCCGGGCTCGCCCGGGTCGGTGCAGTCCTGGCCGGCCTTCGCGTTGCAGACGGGGCAGCAGCGACGGATCCAGAACCGGCGGGCGACCTTCTCATGCAGGGGGACCTTCCGGCCCGTCGGGCGGGGCGGGGCGGGCGGCCCCGCCTTCCATGCGCACTCGCCGGGCAGATGCCGGAGCCGGCCGTTCAGGCGCTGCTTCTTCTGCCCCTCCTTGAACTCCCCGTCGCAGCTACCGCACTTCGCATCCGACTGACGAGGCTTGACGCGGGCGGGGTCGTGCGAGCCCCGGGACAGCCGCGGTGCCAGAGCCGGCCGCGTCTCCTGGGTGCCGTCACGACGCACGACGGTAACTTCCGAGGCCGGTGGTCGGTCGTACGACGGGAGCTCCGGCGCGGCGACGTACGACTGCCCCTTCGGGCCGGGCCATGGACGATGCTTCGACATGCCCGGCAGCGTAGCCACCGGTCGGGACGGGCGGCAGGGCGCGAACTTCCCATGCTTCCACCGTGGTTGATCACGCCGCCTCTCCCGCCGGCGGTCGGGAGCGAGGTGCCGCGGGCGGCGCGGGCCCGGCGCAGGGCGGCGGCCTCAGTCGCCGCGGCCTGGCGGCGCCGCTGCACGCGGGCCTGCTTGATGTGACCGGCGAGCTGAGTGACGCCCATCCGAGTGACCCCTTGACGGTGTCGTTCGTCTTGGCCCACGGGTCCGCTGGATGCTGGGTGGGCATGGCCCGAGGCGGGCCACGTTCCGACCGCCGCCCGATCCGGCGTACCGGAACGCAAGGAGCGTGGCATTGCACCGGCCTGTACCACCGAGATCACCCACAGCAACTCGTCAGTGTTCATTGGCGTGCCGGGATCGGGCCGAGGCGCGTCAGGAAGGCACTGTCGTGAGCAGCCGCTCCTCGTGGGAGTCCCGCAAACTCCGCTACTGGGCCGAGTGCAGTGGGCACTCCCGCCGCACCGGCCTCCGGACCAGCCACCCGGCACCCACGGCGTCGCCGGCGCAGACGCGGCTGGAGAGCCGCGTCCTCGCCCAACTGGGCACCTCTCCGAGTCTGTGCGCGCACCCGTTCGGCATCGCCTCCCTGACCAGCTCCGGCACGTCCCTTACCCTGCACCTCGACGCCTACCTGGACCAGGAGCGGTACTCCTTCCCCGAGCACTGCCTGAGTCGCCTGCTGCCCGCGGCTCCCGCACCGGGCAGCGGGGACGATGTGCCCGGGATCCCCGGCTTGCGGGTGAGCGGCGTCAAAGCCCGCGGCCGGCAGCTGCACCTGCACATGGTGAAGGGCCCTGGGCAGGCAGCAACGCTCGTCCTCGCTCTGCCCAACGGACTGGCGGAGGACTGGGCGGACATCGAGGGCCGGCACCGGCACTGGTGCGAACACAACGGTCTCCGACCGCTGTGGACGGCCCCGGAGCTCGATCCCGTGGAAGCCGACTTCCTCCAGGCATATCCCAGTCTCGAACGCGGGCGAACCAGACAGGACGCGGTGGGCAGCGCGCTCCTCCGACGAATCGCGCTCTTCCACACCGTCACCGCGTTCTACCGCGTCCAGTGCTGGGACGACGGCGACAGCTGGAAGATCGACGCCCGCACCGCCCACCCACGGGCCCCATGGCACGACCAGCTCCTGCAGCGCCTCTGCCACCCGCGATGGGGCCTGCCGGTGCACGTGGCCCACCGGTTCTGCCACTGCGCCGCACCGGACACCCCCTACCAGTGGAACCACACCTGCGCCTTCTACCTCGAAGGCCACACCGGCACGGACGACTCCATCTACCTGCGTGTCCACGCCAGTCCCGAAGGACGCGACTACGACTGGCAGATCGCAACGCTGCGCCAAGTCGGTGCACCGGCAGGTTGGATGTCCCGTGCCTTTCCCCAGGAAGCGGTCCAGCATCACGATCAGCACCAGGGCGCAGGATGTTCTCGCCCGCCGTCCTTGACTCCGACCTGCTGAACGGCGGCGTGGCGTAGCGGCGGCCGGCGGCGGCCCGTCGTTCCGGCCGCTGCCGGGTGTTCCCCCGACGCGCACCACCGACCCCCATCGATCCGGGAGCAGGGGGCACAGGAGGGGAAGTCGGCCCGTGGCCGCCGTGCACCGCGGGCGGTGGCCTGCACTGTTCTGCCGTGGTGTGCGGACCGGGTGTATCCGATGGTGTCTCGCATGCTGTTCCCGATGGGGGGCTTGGTGGCGTACAGGATGCTGTCGGGGGGCTCAGGCTGTGGTCCGGAGAACAGCGGGCTGCGGGACGGCGGCTGCGGTGCCGGCTTCCCGGGCGGCGCGTTCGGCTCGGGCCCGGCGCAGGGCGGCGGCCTCGGTGGCCGCGGCCTGGCGGCGGCGCTGGGCACGGGCCTGCTCGATGGGGGTCGGCGCATCGTCCGGGATGGGGAACGCCCGGCGGCTGAGCGCGCGCATCGCAGCGGTCTGGCGTTCCACCGCTTTCGCGATCGAGGGGTCGGTCCGGCTCGGCTGTGCGGTGGCCTGGTGCGCGGCGAGCGCCTGGCGGAAGCCGGGCGATCCCATCTCGCGCGTCTTCACCGGCGCCTGCGGAGCGTCCCGTCCGGCGGCCGGGGCCTCGGGGGTGGTCCGGGGCGCGGGCGCGGTGCCGGGCGGCAGGACTTGGACGGTGCGCACCGCGTCGGTGCCGGCCGACTCGTTGGCCGTGGCGACGATCCGCGCGGTGATCAGGCGCAGCTGGGTGGCGTAGGCCGGGGAGTCGGGGCGCAGGTCGAGCTGCCCGGTCTCGGGGTGGAAGGCGACGGCCTGGACGTGGTGGGGCAGTTGCGGGGCGACGGCGGCCGCGATGTCGGGCCAGCGGTCCAGGATGCTGCCGCCGGCGGCCGGGAGCTCCCAGGCCCGGTCGGCCATCAGGCCGGCGAGTACCACAGCGAACCCGCTGGGGTCCCGCCTGTCCCGCTTCACGGCCGTGGGACGGCGGCGGTGCGGGGCCCGGGTCTGGTCGCCGGTGTTCTTCGCGGCCAGCCGGGCCTGCTGCAGCGCGATCCGGGCGAGGTCGGCGCCGGAGACCTCCGGGGTGCTGTCGCCGCCGGTGGTGGTCTGGTCGTTGGTGGTGGTCTGCTCGGTCATGTCGGCCTCCTACCGGCGTCCGTAGGTCATCAGAGAGCTTCGGGAGCCGCTCGCGATCTGGCGGGCGCGGTGCACCAGCTCCGCGCCGTAGATGCGTTCGGCGGCGGGCGGCCCCAGGGAGTTCACGGCCGTCATGACGAGGTCCGTCTCGCCTTCCATGAGCTGGCCCCAGGCGTCAGCGCGCAGCTGCGCCAGCTCCTGCTCGCTCAGCTCCGCCTCGAGGTCCTGGTCGTCGGCGACGTCGTCCTGGTCCTGGTGGCGGCCGCCGTTCGCCGCGTCCCTGACCTGGGCGAATGCTGCCTCCACCTCCTCCTGGACAGCGCGGCTGGACGGGGCGTGCCAGTCGCCGTCGTACCGCTCGGTGCGGGCGCGGACCTGCTGGACGCGGTCACGGCGGGCGGCTTCCTGGGCACCGCGCCACTGCTCGACGGCGTCGGCCCGCTTGGCGGGGGTGTTCAGGGCCGTCTCCGCACCGGCCAGCAGCACGGCGAGCAGGCCGGAGCCCCGGCGGACCCGGGCCGCCTCGCCGCGCAGGTGCAGCCAGCCACGGACGTCGGTCACGGTCCATCCGGCATCAGCGACGCCCCGGGCCACCCAGGCGATCCGGGGCACCGAGCAGCCGCGCAGCCAGTCCAGCTCCTGGGTCAGCTCACGGGCCAGCTGGAAGCGGCGGCCGACGACGTTGAGCTTCCGGCGACCGCCGGCCTTCGCCTTGGACTTCTTCGGGGTGGGGGACTTGGCTTCCCCGCTTGCGAGCTTGCTCTCAGGGGGGAGGGAAGTAGTACCCGCAGTAGAAAGAGCTGAGGTACCGACCTGCATTGGGGTGCAACGGGCCTCATCCGAAACAGCCGTCACAGCACCCTGCTCAGCACCCTTCGCCGGGGCCTTGGAGGACGTCGTCGACCGCGGCTTGCGCACCTTCCGGGCCGCCTTCTTCGCCAGCTTCGCCACCAGCTCCCGGCCGGCCTCCGCGATCCCGGACACCGCCCGCGTGTACGCCGGAGCGTCCTCGTCCCGCTGCACCGTGCGGATCCCCAGCGCGACGTCGAACTCGGGCGGGATCATCCGTGCGAACTCCGACGCCTGGCCGCCGTCGCCGGCTACCCGGGTGCCCTTGACGATCCACGCGAGCAGCCCGGTCTCCCGCAGGATGCGCAGGTGGTCCTGCACCGCCCGTTCCGACAGGCCGACCCGGCGCATCAGGTACTTGATGCCCGGACGGCACGGCGACAGAGCCGCGAGCTCCTGGGCGACGCGCACGGTCGTCGGGCCGAAGCTGCGCGGGCCGTGAGACCGGTGGCGCCGCGGCTGGTACAGCCCGGACCCGGCGACCCAGTGGACCGCCTGCATCCAGGAGTAGCCCTCGCCCGCGATCCGGCCCGAGGAGGTCGACAGCCACTGCGACGCCTCGGCCACGAACAGCTCGGGCACCACGGCGACTGCGTCGGCGTCGTCGACGGCACGGCGCGGAGCGGGCAGCATCACGGCGGCCGGCTCCGCCACGGCGCTCACTGGCCACCTCCGGCGGCCAGGAGCACACCGGTCCCGAGCACCGAGGCCGGAGTGTCATACCGACCCCGAGAACCTTCGTGAGTAATGCCGCGAACAGTGCAAACAGGGCGCGCGGATCCCGTCACGTGGGACACGCGAAGGGCCCAAACCGGCTTGAAATGGGCAGGTTCAGGCTGACAAGGGGACACCAGGTCGTGCACTATTAAGACGACCGCCTCTCCGTGTGGTGGATCGCCCGGCGTATCGCCGGACGTATCTCTCAGCGGGTGGGTGGGACCGCCCCCTCCGTGAGGAGCGGGTGGGCATCGAACAGGTGAGTGGGGACCTCCCTTCCTCTCGGTTCGGTGGGCGATGCGCCCGGCCGTTGTCAGCGACCGGGGGTGTTGCTTGGTGATGCACCGGCCCTGTCAGTGGCCGGGGTGTTGCTTGGTGTGAGGCCCTTGTCAAGGGGGCCGACCCGCTTGTCAGGCGGGGTGTTTTGCTCGTTGGAGAAGTGGCTCGAAGAGCCGATCTCGGGGCCGGGTGTCAAGCCGGAACCGAGCGAAGGGCCGTGCGTGTCCGGTGGATTGTCAGTCCGCCTTCTGTGCGTGCGGCCGGTGGCGGCTACGTCACCCCGACCCCCTCGATTCCGAAGGTGGAGTCGGCATGCCCGAAATCAGGTACGGGATCAGTCTTCACCCGGCGTCTCCTGGGTGGCGGCCGGGTACTTTTCGGCAAGCCGACGGAGGAAGTGCGCGTACTTCAGCCGATTGCCGCGGTGGGGCTTGGTGAGCCCTGCCTCCCACCGTGCGACGGCGACGCGCTGAACGCCGATGGCGTGGGCGACTTCCGCCTGGGTGAGCCCGGCGGCGACCCGCAGCTGCTGCCGAACACGAGGCGAAGGGAGTATGTCGGAATCCACCAGAGCATCGATACGACGCAACGGATCCGACATCGCGGCCTCCATCCTAGAAAACGGTGCCTGAAAAGATACACGAAGTGATCTCCGGAAGTGCACTTCGTTTGACGCCCGGTAGTGTCCGTGCCCGTGTCCCGCACCGTGTTCTTCGATCTGGACGGCACGCTGGCCGACCGGCAGTCGGCGCTCAGCGACGCCTTGACTGGCCTGTGCCGTTCCCGCGCGCTCTCCCCGGATGCCGAACAGTGGCTGCGCATCCAGCTGGCCGACCGGGCGACCGTCGGCGACTTCGTCCGGCTGCAGGACGCCTTCGGCCTGGAGGTATCGGCCGCGGACCTGTGGCAGGAGTACGTCGACCTGATGGCGGCCGCCGTCGCCTGCCGACCGGAGGTCCTCGAGGGCCTGGCCCGTCTGCGCGCTGCCGCGTGGACGGTCGGCGTCGTCACCAACGGTGCCGGTGACATCCAGCGCGCCAAACTCGCCGCGACCGGCCTCGCCGACGTGGTCGACGGCGTCGCCGTCTCGGGAGACCTGGAGATCCGCAAGCCGGATCGGAGCCTGTTCGAACTCGCGGCCTCCCGCTGCGGAGTGAGCCTTGCGGACGGCGGCTGGATGGTCGGCGACAACCCGGCCGGGGACGTCGGCGGCGGACAGCAGGCCGGTCTGCGCACCATCTGGCTCCGCGGCCGCCCCTGGCCCGACGGGCTCCCCGCCGCGCACCACGTCGTGGACGACGTCACCGACGCCATCACCATCCTGCTGAACAAGAGCTCGGAGTAGCACTGTGGACCAGCCCACCGTCGGCATCCTCCACCCCGGCAGCATGGGAGCTGCCGTCGCCTCCTGCGCCGCGACCAACGCGGCCGCGGTCCTGTGGTGCGAGGCCGGGCGCAGTACGGCGTCCGCAGAGCGCGCCGAACAGTTCGGGCTGACGCCGGTGGCCACGCTGGCCGAGCTGCTGGACCGCAGCGACATCGTCATCAGCCTCTGCCCGCCGGCCGCTGCCGAGGACCTCGCCCGCGACGTCGCCGAGCACCGCTTCACCGGGGTGTTCGTGGAGGCGAACGCCATCAGCCCCGCGCGGGTGCAGCGGGTTGCCGAGCTCCTCGGACCGGACGCGGTCGTCGTGGACGGCGGAGTCGTTGGCTCCCCGCCCGTACGCTGCAAAACGCCGACGCTGTACCTGTCCGGCCCGGCCGCCGCGACCGCACAGGTCGAGGAGCTCTTCGCGGCCACCGCCGTGCAGACGGCGACGCTGGGCACCGCGGTCGGCAAGGCGTCCGCGTTGAAGCTGTCGTACGCCTCGTTCCAGAAGACCTCGCGGGTGCTGGTGGCGCTCGCTGTCGGGATGGCGCGCGAGCACGGCGTCGACCAGGAGCTCATCGAGGTCGCCTCCCGGCGAACCGACTCATACCTCGCGGAGCCGCAGTACGTCGTCAAGACGGCACAGCGCGCCTGGCGCTGGGGCCCGGAGCTGGAAGAAGCCGCCGACACCCTCGATGCCGCCGGCCTCCCACCGGAGATGCTGCGCGCGACCGCGTCCACGCTGGCACGGTGGAACGACGCCAGGGACGACAGCGAGCTCTCCCTCACCGACGCCCTGGACCGACTCGCCCACCCGTAGCCCATGGTCATGCCGTCGCTGCTCCCGCCCGCCGGATCCGCAGCTGGTCGATGAGCTCGGCCGCCTTCTCCGGTGACGTCGCGAAGGTGTCCACCGTCAGGTCCCAGACCACGTCGGCGTGCGCGTCCAGGTCCTTACGGGTTGCCTCCCACGCCGCCAGGCGCGCTGTGGTGTCGCTGTCTCCCCGGCCCTCGGACCGCTGCGCGGTCACCTCGCGCGGGCACCACAGCAACACCACGACCCACTCGGCCGCATAGCCGTCGACCAGGTCCCGGATGCCATCGACCTGCCCGAGATGCACCACCGGCACCCCGCCCTCGAACGCAGCGTCCAGGCCGGGCACGTCGATGACGTAGGTGTTGCCGTACCGGCTGTTCGCGTAGACGACGTCCCCCGCGGTCTCCAGCTCGCGCAGCTGCTCCGCCGTGCCCATCCGGTAGCCGGACGTCTTGCCCGAGCCGACCTTGAGCCGCGCGAACTGCGCGTACCGCGCGTCGAGCTCGGCGAGCGCCTCGGTGACGGTGTCCTTGCCCGACGCCGGCGGGCCGTAGAGGATCACGCCCTGCTTCACGCGGACATCACCCCCAAGGCCTGTCGGGCCTGGTCTGCGAGCGTGACCGCGGTGCCCAGCCGGTTGTCGACGACCAGGTGCGGCACCGCCGGGCGCAGATCCAGGTCGATGGTCGCCATGTACTCCTCCCACCGGGCGAGCTTCCAGGCGTCACGGGCCGCGGAGCGGAACCCGATGTACTCGCGCATCGACTCCTCGTCACAGCGCACCCACACGGGGAACACGTCGACACCCATGGACGCGGCGCGGTTGGACAGGCGCTGCATCCAGTCCGCGTCGGTCATCTCCGCGATGAACGGCGCGCTCAACACGGTGCTGATCCCGCACTTGATGTTGGCCATGGCCGACTGCATCAGGCAGTCGTACTCCACCGGCCGGACCTGGTCCCGGTACAGCTCCGTGTGCCGATCGTTCGCATCGCCGCCCAGCGCTACCAGCAGCTTCTCCACCAACGGGCGCGTCAGCGGGTCCTTGTCGAGCAGAGGCCAACCGGTGAGCTGGACGAAGAACCGGGCGAGCTCGGTCTTCCCGGAGCCGGCGAACCCGCCGACCAGGATCAGGACCGGACGGTGCGGATCGCCGCCCGTATGACGGCGCTTCCACGCGTCGATGATCCGCTGCTGAAGGCCAAAGTGGTCAACACCCTCGCTCCCCGGCGCGAGGCGGTGAATCGCACGCTCCACAGCCAGGACCTGCGAGCCGTTCATCTGGTCACCCAGCGGTGTGATCCGGAAGGAGCTCTCTTCACCCGGCAGCGCGGCACGGAATCCGAGGTCTGGCTCGGTCGCGCGGTACAAGAGGCAGTAGGCGCGACGGTAGTGCGGGCCCGGGAAGACCTCGCCCTGCTCGTGCTGCCACAGTGTCTGCGGATTCGCTGCCGGGATGCCCTTCAACTGGGCCTGTTCGGCAACCTCGCGGAGGCGTTCGCCGGCCTTCTCCAGGGTGAGGCCGTGGGCCTCCCGCTGTTCGCGCAGCCGGTCAGGCCGCCACCCCGCTCGCTGCTTCCCCATTCTCTGCCCCTCCGACATCGTCATGGCCGCGAGCCTAGGACGCGGACCCCGAATCTCATGTGTACGCGGATGTTGAAAGCACGTGAACACAGCTGTGCACGTGCTTCAACAAGCCTCTGTGATGTTCCTTTCTCGTCCCAGCCGGTGTGATTGCCCCACACAACGAAGTGACCGAAGGAGGCGCAGAGCAATGGCTAGTCAACGAGGGTCAGGAGCGGCCTCCGTGCCACACACCGGGCCGCAGAATGTCCTCCCAAACCTCGAGCGGGCCGTCGTCGTCGGAGTAGAGGGTCCGCAACACGAGAACTGGGACAGGGACATCCGGCGGTACATCAATGCCGAACTCATCGAGTTCGTTGTTGGAAGCCAGCCTCGCGGTGCTCTGCTCCGGTCCACCGGCGATCGTCCTACCAGTGCGCTCCGTGTACAGGTCGTGGCGGAACTTTGGCATGGGTCCTTTGTCGAGCAGTTCCGGCAGAGGCCCCAGGGCGCGCATGTGGATCATGTTCAGGGCCAGGACTGTGGGTTTACCGTCCTGGACAAAGGTCCGGCTCCTCAACACCACCTCGTCGTAGAGGTCGATTCCGAGGAGGTTTGCGATCTCGGTATCCGCACAGGAGCGGATTACGGCGCGAGAGTTCACGTAGCTTTCGCGGGGGGCCAGCGGCCTGCCAGTGCGGCGAAGACGCTCCAAACGCGCGGCCCCCGTCAGGGTCGACGGAGGAATATCGCTGGGACCCAGCACCGTGGTGCCCCTGCCCTGTGTCGTACGAATCAGCCCTTCCGCCTCCAGAGCTTGGTAGGCGCGATGGACTGTCGCCGTGGCCCCCTTGCCCTCAGCGACAAGGGTCTGGACCGACGGAAGTCGATCCCCAGCTTCATAGACGCCGGTCTCGATTTTCCTCGCGATCTCATCCGCGATCTGTCGCCACTTGGGCGGTTTGGAAGCCGGAGCTGGCATGGCGACTCCTCTCCACTTGTGTTGTGTCGAACAGTCAACCACATTCTAGAAGAGCTTGAAGTCTTCTAGAAGACATGCCATTGTGGTGTCCGCGGACGGCGCTGAGCGCCTCCCGCACCAGCACGACTGCACAACAGCAGGGTCACCGCCTCTCGGGGCGGCGGGCAGTGGGGTGAGCCGAGCTCCCCCGGCCTAGGCACCTGTACTCAATAGCTCCACCTGATCCACCTCGAACAGCGCTGCTGCGCTGTCTGTCCGCCAGGACCACCCAGCCGAAAGGCCGGCCTGGCGCGGCAGAGAAGGCAGCACCCGCACCCGATCCCACGTCAGGAGGCCTCGATGCCCCGCAAGCGCCCCGGCCGCGTCCGGACCAAGCACACCAACCGCCGTGCGCCGCTGCTGCTCAGCACCATGGCCCCGGAGGACTTCAACGTCCGCCCCGGCGAGACGAAAACGATCGCCTGCCCCGACTGCCGCACCTGGCGCCGGATCATGGGCGACAAGGTCCTCAAGATCCGCGAGCACTGCATCTCCGACAAGGTCGCCGAGGGCGAGAAGCACACCCTCTGCCCCGGCAGCAACCAGCTCGTGGACATCAACATCGACGTCCAGCGCTGGCAGGCCAAGCAGAACCGCCTCCTGCGGGACGCCATGCCGCAGGAGAACCGGCGCGCGGCCCGGCAGTTCTACAAGCCGCTCCCGGCCCCGGCCGCTCCGGTGAGCCGCATGAGCGCCGCTGCCAAGAGTCCGGTCGTGCGGTTGCCCGCGCTGCTGGAGGCGGCAGATGCCGCCGTCGCCGCCCACCGCGGCTCGTGCCAGGTGTGCACGGCGGGTGGCCGGTGCGAGATGGGCGCCGAACTGGAGGCCCGGCAGGCGGAGACCGCGGCCAGCGCCCAGTTCGCCCGCGAGCAGCGGCAGCGGCAGGAGCGCCAGGCGGAGCGCCGTCCCGCGTCGCGGGCCAGGGAGTGGAGGGCGACGGCCGCCGCGGTGCGGAAGGCCGACACCCGGCGTGCGCAGGTGCCCGCCGGTGACGCCCCGACCGAGGGCACCGAGGTCCCGCTGGCGCCGCAGGACGTGGAGGCGCACGAGCGGCGACAGGCCGAACTGGGCAAGCGGTACGCGCGGACGAACCTGACCACGTCGGTCGCCTGACCGGTTCACGGACGAACGATCTCCATCAGGAAGGACACCATGGAAGACGAACTCAAGGCACGGGTAGCCGCACGCCAGGCTGAGCTGGAGGAGATGCACGCGGCCTACGAGGCGATGGACCAGGCCGAGTACGAGGAGTTCATGGCCGAGCTGGACGCCCGCGACGCCGAACGCGGCTGAGCCTGCACGAACGACCACGGCCCTCGCCACCCAACCCGGGTGGCGGGGGCCGTGGCTGCTCGTACGGCTCGTACGGCAGCCGGCTCCCCTGTCGCGGGGGAGCAGGCGCGGCCCCCGGGGGGCCATCCCCGAGGGCCGCTCAACAGGAAGTGGTGTTCCTGATGACGTCCACTATCGCAGCAGTGATCACTCTGCCCGAGCCCCGGGCGGGGAATCCCGAGTACTTCTGTCCGGTCTGCCAGACCTGGCACGCCGACACGTGCTCGGCCGTTTGGTCGGTGCTGGAGGAGATCGCCAAGGAGATCCAGCGGGAGGAAGACGCCGCCGGCCCCGACCCGGAGCCGACGGCGCTCGCCGCGGCCCCGTTGCCCGTCCTGACGGGCAACGGCGGGTGGCAGTGCGACAGGTGCGGCGGCCGGTTCGGCGCCGCCCCGGCACCCGCCGGTGCCACGGCCTGGACCTGCCCGGCCTGCGAGAACCTCGGCTACTGATGCCGCACGTCATACAGGCGGCGCGGCGGGCGGCGAGGCCGCGGTGGATCTCCCGGCACCAGAAGGGGCCTTCGTAGATGAACGCGCTGTAGCCCTGGACGAGGGTGGCTC